>DATEWS010000629.1:0-6360 GCA_035257785.1 Pyrinomonadaceae bacterium | reverse complement strand
CTCGCATGGGCGTGCTGCAAATCACCGCCGCTGACTCGAATGAAGTTTCGGATTCGGGCATGAACGACACTTCTTCCGTGGAAAAAGACATCACCGCCGTAGTGAATATCGGCTTTGCGGTGGATTAATCCATCTCTGCGGTCTCCGCGTATCTCTTAAACGCAGAGATCGCAGAGATACGCAGAGACCGCGGAGAAAATGATTGACAACTCCCCGCCGGGTAGGCGAATCTAAGCCAACGCTCCGCCCCCCGGCGCGTAGAGCTTTAATCCGTAAGTCTCCAGAGAAAATATGAGAATAAGCGCCCGTCTCGCTCTTTTTGTCGTCGCCCTTCTTTTTGCCTCCATCGAGATGAGGGCACAGGAAGGTAACGCAGTCCGTCCACGCGTGGTTAACCCCACGGTTCAGCAGCAACAGCAGGCCACCACCACGCCCGCGATCGCGCCGAGCCTGCCGGGAGTCGAGTCAGAACAGCAGAAAACCACTTCTGCGCCAGTGACGTTTTTGACGCCGTCACTAATTCAAGCTCGAATTACTGAAGCGCAACGCATGCTCAAAACGCGACCGAAGCCCACTGCGCTGGCAGTTGGGCAAATCGAGTTTGTCACGATCGCTGCTCTCGATCGCGAAACCGCGCGCACACACTTCATCACCATTTCCAAAGAGACATTTTTGACGAAAGGCGCTGAGCTCAACACGGTGACGTCGGAAGGTACCAACGTCAACCTCCGCATCGTTCGCGCGAATGGCGTCAACACTGCCTTGACGATCTTTACGCCGGACGGCAAATCACTTACGCCGCTAACGATCGAGTATCCGATCGAAAGAGGCGGCAAGTTCCTCGAGACTGCGTATTACACGTCCGCGCATCCGGCGTTGCTTTCGAAGGATCTCACGCGCTCCGGACAATCGTACGTGCGCAACATGCTCGATCTCGCAGCCAAGCGTTTGCGCGACAAGGGCGTGGCGATCTCGCCGCAGCTCGTCGATGTTGCTGAGCGCTTGTGTGTCGTCGAACACGTCGATCACGACCGTTTTCGCAACGAGAATCGCCTCGCGCTTTACGATGAGATCTATTCGTTGTTTGCGTTGAATGAGCTCGACACTTATCGCTTCTCAGTCAGCTCGGCAGGCGCAGGCGGAATGGTGCAGATGATTCCGTGGGCTTACAACCTCGAACGCACGCGACATCCCGGCGTTGGTCTCATTCCTGACTTCGTCACCGGCATGCGCAATCACGGCAACGCGCTTCAGGCGATGTTGCTTTACATGCATGACACGTGGAACGAGTTGACCGCGAACGACGAAGTGAAAAACGCGCTCGAAACAAAGATCGCGACACCGAGCGAACTACTCGCAGCCGGTTACAACTCAAACGCCGCCAAGCTTCCGGGATACCTGAAGCGCGGTGGTGATGGTTGGCGCGTGCTGATCCCGCGCGAGACGCAGATGTACTTGCAGATTTATAAGTCGTTCGAGAGTTTGGTGCCGATGGATTCGCGGATGAATCCGTCTCTTCCGCGCGTTAATCCGTAGCTAAGACTTCGCGCGAATCTGCGTACTGTAGTTTATAGAGTTTCCAGTAAAGTCCTCGCTCTGCCAGCAGCTCCTGGTGAGTTCCCTGCTCGCGAATCTCGCCGTGGTGAAGCACGATGATCCGGTCAGTGTTCTGAACCGTCGATAACCTGTGCGCCACGACGATCGACGTGCGATCGCGCATCACGCGTTCGATCGCGCGCTGGATTAACTGCTCGGTCTCCGTATCGATCGAACTCGTCGCTTCGTCAAGAATCAACAGCGCCGGATCGAACGCGAGTGCGCGCGCAAACGAGATCAGTTGTTTCTGCCCGACTGACAAACCAGCGCCGCGCTCACGCACTTCAGCTCCATATCCGCCCTTCAAACGTCGAATGAAACTGTCAGCGTGAACTTCATGCGCTGCCCAGCGTACGCGATCCTCCGCGATGTCTTCACGACCCAGACGTATGTTGCCCTCAATCGTTCCGCTAAAGAGAAAAACTTCCTGAAGCACGACCGCAAAGTTCTCGCGCAGCGCTTTCAAATCCCAGTCACGCAAATCAACGCCGTCGAGCAGAATGCGGCCACGCTGAATGTCGTAGAAACGCATCAACAAGTTAGTGATCGTTGTCTTGCCCGAGCCGGTGTGACCAACCAGCGCGATCGATTGTCCGGGTTCGACCGTGAACGACACGTCTTTCAACACCCAGTCGTCGTCGTTATACGCAAACCAGACGTTCTGAAACTCGATTCGACCCTGCGCGCGTGTCGTTCTAAGCGGTTTCTCCGGCGTCACAATCGCAAGCGGCAGGTCGAGCGTTCTGAAGATGCGATGTGAAGCGACCACGGCCGCTTCCAACACGTTGTACTTATCCGAGATGTCGCGAATAGGTTGAAACAGCGATTGCGAATACTGAATGAACGCCACGAGCGCGCCGAGCGTCAGCACCGTGTGCTCGGGAGTGTTCTGCATGACGCGATAACCGCCGTACCAGATGACCAGAGCGATGCCGATCGCGCCGATCAGGTCCACGAGCGGAAAGAAGATCGCGTAGTAAAAGATCGTGTCGATATTGGCCCCACGGTATTTGTCGTTGATTTGCTCGAACGTGTCCAACGACTTTGCTTCGGCGTTGAAGATCTGCACTGTCTGCGCGCCGGCGAAGTGCTCTTGTAGAAATGCATTGATCCGCGCCAGACGCGTGCGCACCATGTCGTAACCGCGGCGCGCGCCTTTACGAAACCACGTCGTCGCTGCGAATAACAGCGGCACTGTCAGCAAACTCACGAGCGTGAGCCGTGGATCCATCCAAACCATCATCGAGATGATCGCAACGATCTTCACGAGGTCGCCGAGCAGATCAGTTACACCAGCCGTGAATAGTTCGTTGAGGGCATCGACGTCGCTGGTGAGTCGCGTCATGATGCGTCCGACCGGATTGCGATCGTAGTAAGCAACTTCCTGGTGCTGTAGCTTCCCGTAAAGCTCTTTCCTCAGGTCGAACATGACGTATTGTCCGGCGCTTTCGAGGAAGATTGTCTGAAAGTAGGAGAAGACGAGCCGCAGTAGCTGCGAACCGAGAAACAGCGTCACGAGCAACGTGAGGCCATTAGTCGTGCGCGGCAGGATGTTGCGATCGATTGCGTATTCAGTGAACTTCGGCTGCAATACTTCGAGCAGGTTCAAACCCAGGGTTAGCGCCATGGCGATAGCGACGAGGCGCCCATACGGCCTCAGATAGCTGAGCAACCGCTTCGCGATCTGAAAGTCGTAGGTCTTCCCGATCGCTTCTTCTTCGTGAAACTGTTTTACCGCTGTAGACATCGTTTTTCTATCCACAGATTACACAGATTTTTTAAAACCTTTTCTGCGTAATCTGTGGACTAAGTCGCCGCTAACTCTTCTTCCAACAACTGTCGTTCATACAGGTCTGAATATTCACCACCGAGCGCGAGCAACTCATCGTGAGTTCCCTGTTCAATGATGCGGCCCTCTTCGAGGACACAAATCGTGTCGGCGTCGCGCACCGTGGAGATGCGGTGCGAGATGATCACACTCGTGCGATCGCGCATCACACCCCGAAGCTGGCCGAGGATCTTCTCTTCCGTGTACGTATCAACTGACGACAATGCATCATCGAGAATCAAAATCTTCGGTTCACGCAGCACCGCTCGCGCAATCGCCGTTCGTTGTTTCTGACCGCCTGAAAGTGTGATGCCGCGTTCGCCGACAAGCGCTTCAAACCGCTCCGGAAAACCCGCAATATCCTCAGATAAACCCGCGATCTCCGCCGCCCACTCGACCTCCGTCTGCTCGGATTTCTTAACTCCGAAGGCGATATTTCCCTGCACCGAATCGCTGAAAAGAAACGTCTCCTGCGGCACGTAACCGATGCTCGAACGCAGTTGCGCGAGCGGATAGTCGCGAATGTTTACGTCGTCAATGAAGACGGTGTTATCAGGCGCCTCGATCAAACGCGGAATTAGATTCGCGATCGTTGACTTGCCACTGCCCGTGCGGCCGACAAACGCAACCGTATGCCCTTCCGGAATCGTTAACGTCAGATCCTTGAGCACCGGTTCGTCATTCGCGTGATATCTGAAAGTCAGATCGCGAAACTCGATCTTGCCTTTGATCGGCGCTTGCTCGACAACGTCAGGCGCGTCGGCAATCGCGGGCTCAATCCGCAGGATCGCATTTAGTCTCTTCAAACTCGCTGTGCCGCGTTGATAAAGATTCACGACGTATCCGAGCGCAATCAACGGCCAGATCAGTCGCGTTAGATAGAGATTGAACATCGTGAACTGACCGACGGTAATCTCGCCACGCACCGCGAGCGGCACGCCTGCCGCAATGATGATGATGTAACCGAGGCCAATGAGAAACGTCATCAACGGCCGCATCAACGCTTCGACGCGCACGAGACCGAGGTTGCGCTCGGCATACTGTAAGTTGAGATTGTTGAACGCCGCCATCTCGGCGTCTTCCTGCGCGTAAGCACGAACGACGCGCACGCCGCTGAAGTTCTCCTGCGCGCGCGCAGTGATCTGTCCGAAGAAGTCCTGAATCTTTTCAAAACGCGTGTGGACCTGCTGACCGAAAAACTTCACCGTAAACGAAACAAGCGGCATCGTCAGGAACAGCAGCAACGTCAGCCACCAGTTGAGCATGAACATCAACGGCAGCACCAACACCACTACAAACACCGTCTGCAACGTGTACATGATCATCGGTCCGGCGAGTTGTCTGACCGCCGCCAGATCGTTGGTGGCGCGAGCCATCAAGTCGCCGGTGCGATGTTCGTGAAAGAATGAGAGCGGCTGATCGACGAGATGACGATAAAACTCCTGGCGCATGTCGTATTCAACATTGCGCGACATGCCGATCAGGATCCGGCGTTGCAGAAAAAGAAAGAGACCGCTGATTAGACTGGCGCCGAGAACCTTGGCGGCGGAAGTGGTGAGTCTCGACCAGGAAACCTCAGTCCAGTTCTCGTCAACCGTCTGGCCAACGATGAGAGGAATAACAAGACCGGCAGTGACGCTGCCAAGAATACATGCGATACCGATCGCTAGTTGGAGTTTATATTTACGAAAATAGAGTGCAAATTTCTTTAAATCTTCCACGCAAGCATAATAGCATTCGTGTCATCTGTCGCTTAAATCAGTCGTAGGTAAGTGCTGATCGCAGTCGCAGCGAGCTTTTCGTTACCATCAAAAAGCTCCGCCGAAACTGTGATGACGCGCTTTCCCGCGCGCACGACTCGGGCTGATGCACGCGCCGAACCTTCACTCACCGGCCGCAAATAATGAATCGTTAGATCGACTGTTACCGAATGTTCGTTTTCCGCCAGCATCGGAACTATGGCAAACGCCATCGCCGAGTCGATCAGTGCGGCCACCGCGCCGCCATGCGCGATGCCGCCGTTTCGCATAAGGTCGTCGCGCATCTTCATCGAGAGCACGGCGTGACCGGGCTCGACCGACTCGATCTCAATGCCAAGCAGTTTGGCAAACGGAACATCATCAAGCGTCATGAACGATAACTCTCTCCGGGATTAGACGGCTCAACAATCACCGCCGTGCCGTAAGCCAGGACTTCCGTGACGCCTTGCGCGAGCTCGGTCGTGTCGTAACGCGCGCCGACGATGGCGTTTGCACCGATCTCGGTCGCGTGCTGAATCATTATGTCGAAGGCGTCATTGCGCGTTTGTTCGCAGAGTGTGGTCCAAACGGTGATGTTGCCGCCGACGATAGTTTGGAGTGTGGCGCCGATCGTGGCGAAGACGTTTCGCGAACGCACGACGATGCCGCGCACCACGCCAAGGTTTTGCACGATGCGATGATTCGGCAGCTCGAAAGCCGTCGTCACCATCTGGTGCGAGACTGAATAACGTGGCGGAGAGACCGCGTAAGGAACGCGTTGTTGCATGGAATCTGAACTCATCGCTTTCTCCTCAGCCACAAAAAAGCACAAAAACAGTCTGCCTGTTATGTGCCTTATGTGCCTCTTTGTGGCTATTTACGTTTGTACAGACTTGCATTTTGAGATTTGGTTTTGGGAATGAATAAGAACTGCTCGAGATCGCAGCGACCGTTTTTATCGAATACTACGCCTTCGAGTTCCAGCAGTCGCTGTTGTTTGTCGTGTGGCAGAACGATTCTGCCAGTCGACGTTTTACCCTGCGAATTGAGAACGCGTTGCCACGGTGTTCCGTCCGGCGATGAATGCATGCAGAAGCCGACGGTTCGTGGTGTGTAACCGTCGCCGAGTAGTTCGGCGATTTGACCATAAGTCATCACGCGGCCCCGCGGAATGCGGCGGACCATTGCGTAAACTCG
>DATEWS010000628.1:0-2544 GCA_035257785.1 Pyrinomonadaceae bacterium | reverse complement strand
GAGAATTCAAGACTTTGCACCTTCCGCTGCGCCGCTGCGCCGCTGCGTGAGCAATCTGTTTCATCTCTCCTTACCTTTCGACACGCGATCGATCGGCGCCGGGCGCGGCACGCGTCGCACGGGATTCAGTTCCAGCAACCGCAGCGCCTCCTGCACCGCGCGCTCCAGCTGCGGATCGCGCCCCTTGATAACATCCGCCGCCGTGTATTCAACCTCAATATCCGGCGCGACGCCGATGTTTTCTACGTCCCACTCGCCTTTCAGGTTATAAAACGCGAGACTCGGCGCCGTGATCCCACCGCCATCAATCGTCGCCGGAATGCCGAGCGTCCCCACGAGTCCACCCCACGTCCGCGTCCCGATGAGTGGCCCGATCTTGCGCAGCCGAAACATGTACGGCAACGCATCGCCACCCGACCCTGCCGACTCATTGATCAGCATCACCTTTGGTCCATAGATGCCTGCGATAGGAGACGTCGACGGCGTGCCGTCACGCAACGCGAAGTAGCCCATCAACTTTCGATCGAGCTCGTTCACGATGTAATCAGCGACCATGCCACCATGATTGTAACGCTCGTCGATCACCGCGCCATCCTTGTCCTGCTGCGCGTAAAAGTAACGCGTGAAATACGTGTAGCCGGGATTGGCGGTGTTGGGCAACCAAACATACGCGAGTTTGCCGTTCGAGAGTTTATCGACGAGCCGGCGATTGTTCTCGATCCACGCGCGCGTGCGCAGCGTGTCTTCACTCGCAACCGGCACAATCGTGATCAGTCGCGAACCTTCAAGCGACGGCGTCTTGTTCACACGAATCAGCGTCTGGCGATTCGCAGTGCCTTCAAACAAACTGTAGACGTTTGCCGGCGGCGCGAGTGAACGACCATTAACTTCGAGAACGTAATCGCCTTCCGCCACCTGTATGCCCGGCGCACTGAGCGGTGCGCGCAGATCCGGATTCCAATTCTCACCCGTGTATATACGTTTGATCCGGTAGCGTCCGTTTTCGACCTGGAAATCAGCACCGAGCAGGCCGACCGAAACCGGATCCTCACTCGGAACATCGCCGGGACCATTTAAATATGAATGACCGACGGTGAGTTCGCCGCCCATCATCGCGATCACGTAACCGAGATCAGCGCGATGGCCCACGAAAGCGAGCAGCGGTTTGTACTTGTCATAAATCGCCTGCCAGTCAGCGCCGTGCATCTTCGCGTCGTAGAAATAGTCACGCTGGATGCGCCACGTCTCGCGATAAATCTGCGACCACTCGGCACGCGGATCGACGCGCGTTTCGAGTTGCGCCACGTTCAATGGTCCATCACCGACTTTGGCTGGTCGCTCAGTCGCGACAACCCCCCAACGATTGGCCCCGTCGCCCGCCTGGTAAAGCAACTTCTTCTTGTCTGCGGAAATTGAATAGGAACGAATGCTGCCTTCAAGAAACGGCGTCGCCGCGCGCTCGCGCAGTTGATAACGTTGCAGTCGCAGAGTTCCCGGCGCGCCGCCTGTGAATGGCTCGGTGTAGTAGAACGTGCCCGCCGCGCCCGCGGTGAGATTGTTGTAGTCGCCGGCAGGAATGTTTACCGCGAGTACCCGTTGAGTGATCCCGTCGAGATCGATACGCACTACCGGCTTCGCATTCGGATCGGGCTTTGGCGCGTCCGGGCTTGGGGGCTTCGGCTCATCGCCGGTTTCCGGTAAAAGCGGTGACGGCTCGTTTGCATTCAGCACCACCAGATAGATCGCGCGACGCACCGGACGATCGAGTGAACTCATCTCGAGCCAACTCGTGCTTGGTCCATAGTTGGTGCTGGCCATGAAGTAGAGATACTTGCCGCTCGCATCAAACGTCGGTGAAATCGAATCTGCGAGTCCGTCAGTAACCTGGTAAGCCTTCTTGTCCGTCCATGAATAAACAAAGATCGCGCGCAAGTGGTTTGCAAGATTTTTTGAGTACGCGATCCATTTTGAATCCGGCGCCCAGGCGGCACTGAACTGCCGAATCGGATCGGGATAGTTGTCGGTATCGATTTTCGTCGCGGCGCCGCTGGCGACCTCGATGGCCCAGAGATTGTTGTGATTGTCTTCAAGCAGGATCTGCGTTCCGTCAGGGGACCAGGTCGCGCGGTCGTAGAACGCGTTTGCAGGCAAAGGGACTGCGCGCGGCGGAGTGACGCCAGTCGGCTCGCCGATCATCAGTTGATACTCGCCACTCACATCAGAACACCAGGCCACGTGTGTTCCGTCAGGCGACCATGTTGGACCACGATCGTGCGCGCCTGAGCTCTGCGTCAGATTGCGGAAGTCGCCTTTCTCGGCAGGCACAGTGAAGATCTCACCGCGAGCTTCGAAGGCTGCGCGAGTGCCGCTCGGCGATAGCGTCGCATTGCGAATCATGCTCGCGACTTTTTTGAACTGCGGGCGCGCCCAGGGCAGATCACCAGTCACTTCGATATCGAGCTTCTGCGACTTGCCTGATTTAGCATCGACGAGATAGATGTAACCGGCCTGTTCGTAAACGACCGCATCCGGGCCCGCCGAAGC
>DATEWS010000627.1:0-6178 GCA_035257785.1 Pyrinomonadaceae bacterium | reverse complement strand
GCCTGGGCCATTCATCCCCCAACCGGGAGCTTTGTCTTTTGAGAGATTCTGATGTGATGGATTGAGGAGAGGCTCTCCGAGCTTACCGGTGGAAAACCCGCGCATGTTCTCGGCTTCATACCAGAGATACTCTGAAGGGTTATTTTGCGAATGGAGGGAGGTCGTGAGTATTACGATCCAAAAGCTCACTAAGAAGAGTTTCACACAAAGCCGCAAAGGAAGGCACGCAAAGGCACAAAGAAAAACCTTAGTGTCTTTGTGTCTTCCTTTGTGCCTTTGTGTGAAATACCTCTTCAGGGCTGGGTTACCCAAGGGCTTCCAGACACTCGTTCACCGAGCGCTGACGGCAAGTAAACATCGGCGTATCGCGCAAGGTGTAGGAGCTGGCTTTTGTTTCGCGCAGTTCCTGGACCAGATCGAGGAAGTCGGCCGGAAAGTCAGTCTCGAAAGCGACCACAAATTCCTGATCGTCGAGTCCGAAAGAATACGTCGTGTGCAGTTTCACTGAACGATACTTCGAACCAATGCGGATGTGCTCGTCCATCATCTCCTGCCGCTGCTCGGCGGGCCGCGAGTACCACTCGCGCGTTTTCACAAACGGATAAACAAAGAGATACTGCGACTTGCCTGGTACGATGTGCAGCCGATCCTCGACGTGTTCGGGATTGTCTTTGTCGATATACATCGAGCGCTTCGTCATCGATAGGAACGATTGCGTCGGTTCGATGTACTTGCCCATCTCCGTCTTGTTGAGACGCGCAGTCATCTCCTGGATCGGCTCGAGCTCGTAACCGATGCGCCAGATCATGAAGTCAACGTTGGTCCGCAGTCCGATGGTAGAGTAAGAATGAATCAGCAACGAGGAGCGAAAGTCATCGACTGTTTTGACAAACTCTTCCCGGCAGCGCTGCTTGTCGTCCTGCGACAACAAACGCCATTCGGGGCGCGCGTGATAAAAGGTAAAGTTAACAAACTGGCGAGGAAGCTTGGCCTTCTCTCTTTCCATTTCCGCATACGCAGGGGCGAGACGAAGGGAACCCCGTGTGGCGCTGTTAGACTCCTTATCGCTACTCATTTTGAATACCTCTGTTTCGGATAAAGATGACTGACCGGCTTGCTCAGCGATGCAAAGTTATTCTGCCCAGTCTCTGGGCTGAATGCAACCCGCTGCCGGAACCGGTGTAATCTGTGGATGAACAACGGAAGAAAGTCAAGCGCTGCGGCGTCAAACTGTAACTATGAATGAGGTGACATCAATGAACGAGGCGAGATCGCGCCGCTCTTTTCTGCAACTACTGCCGCTCGGCGTCCTCGCCGGTGTGTTTGCCTCCATCGGTGGCGCTGCGTTTCGTTTCCTGCGGCCGCGAATCGGCGCGGTCAGTGATGCCTGGCTCGATGTGGGTGCGCTTTCCGAACTCCAGGGACCACAACCACTCGCTCGCAAAATCACCGCTGAAAACATCGCGGGTTGGGCCATCACGACTGAAGAGCACAACGTCTTCGTGCTGCCCGCGAAGAATAACCAGGTGCTGTCTTCGATCTGTCCTCACGAAGGTTGCGAAGTGTCGTGGGACCAGGGCGCGAATCGCTTTTCGTGTCCTTGTCACGAGAGTTACTTCGCGGCGGACGGGGCACGCCTTAGTGGTCCGGCCAGACGCGGTCTCGACCCGCTGCCGATGCGCGTTCAGGATGGAAAACTGCAAGTGCAATACATCCCAAAGGCACAGGCATGACGCGCGACTGGTTGAAAACCACTGGCGGCGTCGTCGCCATTCTGCTGCTGACACAATTCCTCACTGGCGTATTGCTGGCGTTCTATTACGTGCCGTCGGTGGACCACGCTTACAACACTGTTTCGTATATCGAGAAAGTTGTCTCGTCAGGATCGTGGATCCGTTCGGTGCATCACTACGGATCACAGTGGCTCGCAGTCTTTATTTTCCTGCACGTGGTTCAGCTCTTCGTAACGCGCGGCTACGTCGCACACAGACTTCAATGGATCGCGTCGATCCTTCTGCTGGCCTTGATCATGGTGGCGGGCGGCACGGGTTATTCACTGCCGTGGGATGCACGTGCTTTCTTCAGCACTCGCGTAGCTGAAGGTTTGACGGGCGGTCTGCCACTGGCCGGCGGAATGGCGCGACTCTGGCTGCTCGCCGGCAGTGAAGTCTCGACGCTGACGCTCTCTCGATTCTTCGCGCTTCATGTGCTCGTGGTTCCGGCGCTGATCATTGCCGTCGTAGTGTGGGAGATGTTTAGAGCGAGATTTTTTGGTTATCGTCAGGCGATCGCAGGTGGACTGGTGTTTGTTGCGCTGGCCGTGTGGTGTTTGAACCATCGGGCGCCGCTTGGACCATCAGTCGCAATGGCAACTGAGAAGTATCTGCCTCGCCCCGGCGCACAATTTCTCTGGCTATATGAGTCGCTCAAATACCTTCCGGGCGGACTGGGCTCAATCGCAGGTGTGGTGTTGCCGGGCATCGTGCTGCTCGTTTTGATCTTCTTGCCGTGGCTCAAGAGTCAGAGAGTGATTGGTGCCGCGATTCTGAGTGCGGGTGCAGCGCTGATCCTGATCATGACGACTGTTTCGTACATGAAGGATCGGAGAGATCCGCAAACGGCGAAACAACTCGCGCTGCAAGCTGCGCAGGAAGAGACAGCGCGACGTGAACCGTTCAAACCGGCGACCCTCGGAGTTACAACCGTGTCTCAGCCGGAGTCGTCGGGTGCACCGGTTTTGTACATGAAGTTCTGTGTTAACTGTCATGGACCAAATGGCGAAGGCGCGCGTCAGGGAAGATTGAACTTTCCGCCGTTGCAGGGCGTCTCGGCGAAACCGCGTCGAACAGTCGATGACATTGTTGGCCTGTTGAAGGATCCGAGTGTTTATGGTCTGGAACCGCCGATGCGATCGTTTACGGACAAACTAACAGAACCGCAGATGCGTGAGATTGCGGAGTGGATTGTGAAGTTGAAGAAGTGACCGCTATACTCTTGGCCCCCTGATTGAACAATTCAACTCGGAGAACTGTCAGATGAAACTTATTTCGCTTGCTTTAACGTGTGTCGCCATCGCGTTGTTTGCCATCGCCTGCACTGAAACGGCGACGCCAAACAACACTTCGACCTCGTCTGCATCACCGGCGGCGGCAGCGCCCACGGCGTCAGTGGATGAATTCGCCACCGCGCGCGCCAACTACAAGAAGAATTGCGAGGCTTGCCATGGTCCGGAGGCAACGGGCGGGCTCGTTAAAGTCGAAAAGAAACAGATCAAAGTTCCATCGTTGAAAGCGGAACACGCCATCAAGCACACCGACGATCAACTCACCAAGATGATCACGAACGGCGAAGAAGAAATGCCGGCATTCAAGGACAAAATGTCCGCGCAGGAGATTGCGCTGATGGTACGCTTTATCCGCAAAGAATTTCAGGGTAAATAGAGCCACAGATTAACGTGGCTAAAATTTTGCTTTTATTCGAGTTTGTGGCACCATCTCTCGCGTGCACCCGTAGCTCAGTTGGATAGAGCGTCTGACTTCGGATCAGAAGGTCGCAGGTTCGAGCCCTGCTGGGTGCACCAGCGATTATCTCCTCGCGATCAAGTTCCAGATTCGCTGGATCACTAATTTCGAATCTCTTACTTCCATAGCGTAAGTAAGACCGAAATAAGTCACGCCGTAAGGCCCCAACACTAAAATTGCAACCACCAACGGATGTCGTGGTCCAATACCAACCTCAATCGCGAGGGCTATCGCTGCGGCAACGACAGCTGCCAGCCAGAGTTTTGCGACATACCCAAACCGCAAACCCGTTCGTCCGATACGCTTGTTGAGCGTCCGCCGCAAAAGTGCAAACTCGACCCAGCCCGCTATGCCCGCGGAAGCGGTGAGACCCGCCGCACCCCATTTTTGATCGATGCCAATCAGACCGGGCAACGGAATTGCACAGAGATAACCAAGGACACCCGTCAGTATCACGCGAATGACAGCGTAGAAAAGCGGTGTGCGTGTATCGTGGAGCGCGTAGTAGGTTGAAGCATACAAGCGGCCAAGAGTTGAAGCTAACAGGCCGAGAGTTGAGCCTGCCAGGATTCCCCAAACGTAGTAAGTAGCATCACGCTTAAATTCACCGGTCTGGTACAGCACAGCGGTGATGACATTTCCGAGCGCCAACATCGCTACCGCCGAAGGCACGATGAAAAATGCGATGCGGATCAGGCCATCATCAAGACGCCGCCGCAATTCCACTGCGACCTCATCGGTCGTGCCAAGCGTACTGGACATCGCGGGCAGCTCGGCCGCCGATATCGACATTCCAAACAAACTAACAGGCAGCGTGTAAAGACTCTGAGCGTACGTGATCGCCGCGACGGCTCCAGTTGGCAAGAGACTCGCCAGCGTAACGTCGATGAAGGCACTGATCTGAATAACGCCACGACTGATAAAGACAGGAAAGAAATTTCGGACGACTTCCCGTACATGCGTGTTAGCAACGTCAAACGCCGGTCGGAGTTTCTTTGCAAGCCGAAACACGGTTGGTAGCTGCACACCAAACTGAAGTGCGCTGCCCACCACCGAACCCCACGCAACCAACACGGCAAGATGAAATTGAAACTGATTTAGCGCGCTCGGATTCAATTGACCCGGATGTAGTCCACCGAAGATCACTAACGAAACGATAATCGCGATATTCCAAACGACTGGCGCCGTGTAGGAAAGGAAGAACTTTCGGTGGCTGTTCAGTACACCCAGGCACCACGCGGAAAGCACGAGGAGGCCGGCCCCTGGGAACAGAATTCTAACCAGTTGAATGACTAGAACACGGCGATCGCCTTCAAATCCAAAGGCGATTATGGAAGTAAGTAGGGGAGCAGAAAGGATTCCGGCAACAACGATGATGGATGTGACCAAAGCCAACAAACTGAATACTGCGCTGGCAACACGGCTTGCTTCTTTTTCGTCGTTCCGGGCGAGCAGATTGGCATAAACCGGAATGAACGACGCGGACAGTGCGCCTTCCCCAAAGACGTTCTGTAGAAAGTTGGGTATGCGAAAGGCCGCGTTGAAGGCATCAGCGGCGGCCGACTGGCCAAAATAGTAAGCAAAAACTCTTTGTCGAATGACGCCGAGGATTCGACTGATCAGGATGCCGGCGCCAACCATGAACGCAGCTTTGTTTGTCTGCTCACGGATTGGGGCGGGAACGTCTGGCGTTGGGAATTCACCTGTTGCTTCGCCAACTATATCTATTGTTTCACCACTGATTTCAGCAGTATTCCGATTCATAGAACAATCGCGCAGAAGATAACACAAACTGTGATAGATTGAGGCTGCCATGGTTGAACAACGCGCCAAACTCGCCCTGATCGGAATTCGTTACGACGAAAACTCGTCATTCACAAAAGGCGCTGCGGATGCGCCGCCGCAGATTCGCGCCGCGTTGCGTTCCGATGCGTGGAACCTGACGAGTGAGAACGGCACTGACCTGTCGGGGGATTCGACGTTCTTCGACGCCGGGGACATCGAACCCGTGCCGGGCAGCGATATGAGCACGCTGATTGAAAACTCGGTTCACACGTTGATTGCCGACGGGCTGGCGCCGATCTCGCTCGGCGGCGACCACTCGATCACGCACCCGATCGTGAGAGCGTTTGCGCAGAAGTATAAGGACCTCAGCGTGCTTCACTTCGATGCGCATCCGGATATTTACGACAGTTACCAGGGCAATCGAAATTCCCACGCGTCGCCGTTCGCGCGCATCATGGAACAGAGACTGGTGAAGCGGTTGGTTCAGGTTGGGATCAGAACGTTCACAGTGGATCAGCGCGAGCAGGTTAAAAAGTTTGGCGTTGAGTCGATCGAGATGCGCAATGTGACGCCCGGTCTGCAACTCGAGTTTGATTCGCCGGTTTATATCTCGTTTGATGTTGACGCGCTCGATCCGGCGTTCGCGCCCGGAGTGTCACATCGCGAACCGGGAGGCTTGTCGACACGTCAGGCGATTGATCTGATTCAGAGGTTGAAAGGAAAGGTCGTGGGCGCGGATATCGTTGAGTTCAACCCGCGCATGGATCCACTTCACATCACCGGCACCGTCTGCGCGAAAATCCTCAAAGAGATCGCCGCCCGCATGCTCGAGTAAAACAGGGGCAGGAGCAGCTTACAGGGGCAGGAGCAGC
>DATEWS010000626.1:0-3052 GCA_035257785.1 Pyrinomonadaceae bacterium | reverse complement strand
CCCCGCCGATCGGCGACGAGGCGAAGGATGTGTTTGAGAAGCTCGCAAATGATCCCGTCGCTCTTGAAAAGACATTGCAGCAAATGCGGAACCGCGTATGACACAGAAGGAATCTGGATTTTTTCCGTGTCATCTGTGGTTTAAATAGGGTTCATGATGATTGCCAACAGGCACCGAACCGAGTTCCCCACGCTGGCTTCGGGCATACATCTGCTCAGCCACAGTCTCGGCCCGGTGCCGCGTGCGGCGCGCGAGTCGATGTCGGAGTACATCGACGCGTGGGAACATCACACTAGCGAAGACGCATGGGCCACCAGTTGGTGGGAACTGTCGCGTCGCGTCGGCGATCGCATTGCGCGTATCCTCGGCGGCCAGCCGGGCTCGGTTCAGATCGAGCCAAACGCGTCGCTCGCACTCGCAACCGTCGCGTCGTGTTTCGATTTCAAGAGTGCCGGGCGAAATAAAGTGGTGACGACAGCCCTCGACTTTCCTTCGATGGAATATTTCTGGGACGCGCAACGACAGATCGGCGCACGTGTTGAAGTTGTTCCATCAACCGACGGGATTTCAGTTTCCCTGGAACGAATTCTCGACGCGATCGACGACGAGACTTGCCTGGTCGCGCTGGCCCACACGTCTTATCGCAGCTCGTATCGTGTTGACGTGGGCCCGATCGTCGAACGCGCACATGCAAAAGGCGCGCTCGTGCTGCTGGATGTTTACCAGTCGGCGGGTGTGGTCCAACTCAGTGCGTCTGACTGGAACGTTGATTTCCTGATCGGCGGTACGATCAAGTGGCTATGCGGTGGTCCATCGTGCGGTTACTTATACGTGCGACCTGATTTGCAAAGAGATCTGCGGCCGCGTTTGACGGGTTGGGTTGCGCATGATGCGCCGTTTGAGTTTGCACATGCGCCGATGCGTTACGCGAGATCCGTGCGACGTTTTGCACAGGGAACACCGAGTATTCCAGCGTTATATTCGGCAATTCCGGGACTTGAGATCATTGAGACAGTCGGTATTCCGAACATCGCGGCGGAGTCAGAACGACGAACTCAGTTGCTGATCGATTTCGCAACTCAGCGTGATTGGACCATCAACACGCCGCTCGAAAAGAACCGGCGTGGCGGCTCGGTGATGATCGGTGTTGACGACGCGAACTCGATGGTCGAACGTTTAGCGGAAAGAAAGGTTTACGTCGATTGGCGTCCGGGCGCCGGATTGCGCGTGTCGCCGCATTTTTTCAACACGGATGAAGAAGTTGACGAAGCTCTCAACATTCTCGCGGAGTTGATGGAATGAGCAACATGGTCAATCAGCCGGCGCCTGATTTCACGCTCAAGGATGGAAACGGCGCTGAGTGGCGCTTATCCGAGCATCAGGGGAAAGTCGTCGTGCTGCTGTTTTATCCCGGTGATGAGACACCGGTGTGTACGAGGCAGATGTGTTCAGTGCGGGATCGTTGGGAAGACTATCGCGAGACTGGCGCGGAAGTGGTTGGCATCTCGTCTGACTCAGTTGAATCGCACAAGAAGTTTGCGGAGCATCACGAACTGCCGTTGCGTTTGTTGTCCGATCCCGATCGCGAGGTCGCTAGAAAATACAGTGCGATCTCTTTGATCCCGGGACGTGTGGCGCGTTCGGTCTTTGTGATCGATGCAAACGGAATTGTCCGGTACAGCGACGTGCGCCCGATCGGCTTATTCAAGCCGAAAGACGATGCTACTATTGCAGCTATTCGGGCAGCGCAAAAAGAAATATAGGTCCCATACGTCCTATAGGGCGTATTGCAAGGAGGATTCAAATGGCGGAAACCATTAAATGCACACATTGCGGCGAGAAGCGACCGCCACTCCCATTCGCACCGTTTCCCAACGAACTCGGCCAGCGCATCGCAGCAGAAATCTGTCAACCGTGCTGGAACGATTGGCTGCAAAAACAAACACAGATCATCAACCACTACGGTCTCGACCTCACTAACCCCGACGCGCAAAACTTTCTGTTCGATAACATCCGCGGCTTTTTGTTCGGTGACGTACCAGCAACTGCCGAGATCGACACAACAAAAGAAGGATCTGTTAAATGGTAGTTTCCCGCTAATTCCCCAACTCGGCCCGCGATTTGCTCTCATTTTCCCTGCACGTATGTTTTTCGAACTTGGTTTCTGTTTATTGCAAGGAGGAATTCGCAAATATGAGACGCAGAATCGAGGGGTTCATGGTGTTAGCAGCACTCTTGCTGCTGATAGTGGGTTGCGACAACACGGCGAACACGAACAACAGGGCCGCCAATGCCAACGCAAACGCAAACGCTAATGCCAACACCAACACGGTCGCCACGTCGACGCCCGTGCCTACCGCAAACAACAATCGCGCTCCCACGCGTGAAGAATATGAGCGCGACAAAGAGAGATACAATCGTGAGGCTAAAGGCCAGGGCCGCACGATCGGCACCGGTGTCAACGATGGCTGGCTGTGGGTCAAGACGCGTTTTGATCTCGCCGCCGCAGACGACCTGCGCGATTCGACGATCAACGTCGACGTCGATAAAGCTGTCGTAACACTGACTGGGACGGTTGCAAGCGCAGCCCAGAAGACGCGCGCCGAAGCAGTAGCGAAGTCAGTTGAAGGCGTGACCAGTGTGAAGAACATGTTGAAGGTTTCAACTGGTAACACTAACGCGAACGCGAACGCAAACACGCGCAGCGGCAACCGCAACCGCTAATTAGCCACGGATGCAAACGGATCTACGCTGATTTGTATAATCCGCGTAGATCCGTGTAATCTGCGGCTACCTATGCCAAAAATCCGCTTGTGCCTGCTTGTAGCGTTTCCGCTCCTGCTTGTTAACTCGATCGCCAACGCCCAACGCAGTGCGCTTGACACTTACGCGATCACCAACGCTCGCATCGTCACAGTCTCGGGACCGGTAATTGAACGTGGCACCGTTGTCGTTCGCAATGGACTGATTGCGGCTGCGGGCGCAAATGTCAACGCACCACCCGACGCGCGCCTGGTCGACGGTACTGGACTAACTGTCTATCCCGGGCTGA
>DATEWS010000625.1:0-3910 GCA_035257785.1 Pyrinomonadaceae bacterium | reverse complement strand
AAACAGCCGGCAATAGGCCAGGAACCAGGCTGCTACGAAAACTTCAGCAACCAGCCACCAGCAATGTGGCTTAACCGATTTGGCTATCGCGATTGCGCTTGCAGTTGCACCAACGAGAAGAGCTTGAATGGTCACGACCAGATGGTGTTGGAGATCAATGTACTCCGATGGCTCAATGCATCTGGTGTATTGTTTGAATGCCATCGCTACACTCCCTTTGTGACCTCGAGGGTGAGGCCCCCTGCAAATCCATTCTGATGAAACGCGTTGACGTTTACACGTTGTCGACCGGCGAATGAGTCGGGTGGTGTTACCAAAACCTTGACCACCACAGTTTCGCTGGGAGCGAGTGTTGGTGATACCGGGTTGACAGTTGCCGTGAATCCAGTCGGTAGCGGATGATCGCCGCGCCGGTGTCGATCGAGAAGATTTTGGCCTGAGTTCTTCACAAAATCGCAGGGAAGCAGGTCGGGGATGGAGTATGCATCGACTTCAAAGCGATAAACACGCGTGTTCTTCGTGTTGTTCCGTAACGTAAAGGAGAACTCTGCGGGCGAAGTTGCCTGGGCGACATCAGTGTTCTCCTGGCCCAGGTTATTTCCGAAGTTGAGGTCGTCAGCCGGATCAAGCAGCGCTTGCAGACAAAAGTGTCCGGGAGTCGAGGGCGTGGTCCACGGTATCGTGACGAAGGCTGGTTGACTGGGACTACCTTTGACCCCAACGTCGATGCGAGCGGTCCCTACTGGAATCGGTTCGGTGCCGATTCCGAAATCAAGAAACGAAAGATGAACCGGCATGTGAACGACCGGCGCTTCGAGTGAGTTGTTCCACACACGTATTTGCACGTCGTAGGTCGTCGATGTTTCGAGCTTCGATGAACTGACCGGTACGCCACCGAGAAACAGAATAATGTCGGGGTTGTCCCATGTGACTGCAAGACCCTGCGCCATGAGCGCTCGTTGCGAATAGATCATCGGGTCAGGCCGCATGAAGGCGGGATGATCGACAGGGAAACAGTGGATGGGCTTCGGTGTATCCGTATCCTTAAACCGGATACGAAGAAACTCGCAGATCATTTGCACTAGATCGCGCAGCGACTGTATCCAGCCGAAGAGAAGGGTGCGGATAAAAGAGAGGATAGTCGCAAACCACATAATAAAGGTTCGCCTGTGAGCTGGTTATGAAAACAATTCCTGTTCGGGTGCCACAAAGGCTACGAGCAACGACATGGTTTGTCAATGAAGTTTCGGAGACGATGAGCGGCTACAAATAAAACGAGTAACGACGCGTTCGTTCCAGCCACAATTTGAACGTGCTGAGGTCCAGGTCTTTCATGTCTTCGTTTAATGCCTCGCGAAAACAGTCAGCGAGTTCTTGATCGGTAGTGTCGAACTTTTTAAGCCAATCTGCGAGGGTCGAGTTGTCGACGGTTTTATCGGCCTGTCGCACAAGCGGGAGCGCCCGCGAGCGTTGGGTACATAAAACTGCAAGCTGGGCCATGCAGATCTTATAAGGCGAATACTTCGGATAATTCGAGCCCGCCTCGCGTTGTGCGCGTGTCGGTCGAAAGACGGCAAGCTCCACATCAGATAACGCTGTTTTCACGAGTCGATAAGTATTGACAAAGCGTTTCAGAGAGCGCGGATTTCCATCGAGAAGTTGAGGAAGTTTTTTAAGGTACTCGAGCTCTTCTTCTGAGATAACGTCCGGATCGATCTCCTCAACTGACGTCTTGTTGCCGTTACTCTCGACGCCTTCTGGTGTTGCACTGTTCGTCGCCACGACTTTTTGCAACGGCGCGATCGGTACATCGAATCGTGAGTCGTCTAATGATTCCGAAGGATCGAGTAGAGTTCGGACGATCGCCGCGCGTTGTGCGGATGGCACGGGTCGCAACCACAGGGGAATCTGAAAGATCTTCTCGAGGTAATCGGTGGCTGTTGCAGGGACGCCGACCTCATCTGCGAGCTCTGAGAGTGTTGTCTCGTTTTTCTGTCTACCGATGTAATCGTCGATCAGGCCCGGAGCTTCTCGCAGACATCGTGTGACCCAGCGTGGATCTACCGCGACGACACAAACAAACAACGGGAATGCAAGCAGCAGGTGGACCAGCTTGAGTACCTCGACCACGCGATCGGCGGGACAACGATCAAGATCGTCGATGTACAAAACGATCCGGCTCACAGGCGGCGCCTTCTTGCCTTCAAGATACTCTTGGTTTGCCCTCGTCATCAGATCGGAAAGACGCTGAAAGTCATTACGAATCCGCGAGAAGATCGAAAGTTGTTTTAAATATCCATCGCCGGAAACGCGTTCATCGAGAAACTCATCGAGAAGCGTGCCCGTTGTGAGCCTCGCGAGTTCAGCCTTCTTGTTCTCCACGACGGCAGCCGCCACGGCCTGCTGCGCGAGTAGATCAGCACGTTGGTTCTCGAGTGTCTCGAGTTCGAGACGCGCGGTTACCGGCGCCTGTTCGAGCGCTCTTAGCTGCTGGCTGAGATCGTTGACAGTAGCGCGCCGGTTCTCAACGAGCGTGCGAAGTTCTGAGACGACCCCTTCATACTCGGCAGTAATCTCGTCGCGAACCTGCTGTTTGAGCCTGTCTTGTTCGTCTTGTAACTCCTGACCACTCTTTGCAAGAGTATCAAGCTTCTTGAGCCAGGTAATCGCGGTTGAAGCCAACCCGCCGGCAGCCACTGCTATTGCAGCAACCTGCGCGTAAAGATTAGTCTGCTTCACGGCTATCGCGATCGCGATCACTGCAACGACAATCAAGCCGTACAGGATCAGCTTGCGCCGGGCACTCACTCTTTGCGCCTCGGCGATCAGACTTCGCACGTTGTTCGTGGCCGTCGTCAACTCCTGGTTGTCTAGTTTTTTGACCAGTAAGGTAGCGACGGCTGCGGCCGGAACTTTCTCTATTTGGGTGTCGATCTCGGTCTGTAAATTGCTGAGCTCTTGCGCGAGTTTGTCTTGCGCGTCCTTTAGATCTGTCCTTGCATTTGTGATCTCGGCACTCTTCGTTTCGATTTGGTCGTTAATCTTTACGTTGAGTTCCGATAAGTTCTGCTGAACCTGCGCCCTTTGGGCCTCGGCGTCTGCGAGTGCTTTCTGGCGAACTTCGAGATCTTGCTTCGCAGAGTCGAGTTGTTTGACGAGGTCTTCGCTGCGTGTCTTTAGAATTTCCTCCGTCTCATTTGGCTTGACGCGGAGATTGCGCAGAATGTGATCGATGAACGACGCGGCGAGATTTCCCTCACTGTAGTGCCACGCATTGAATTCAATCTGTGCGATCCAGCCATGAAACTTCGACTGCGCACCTTCCTCGCGGCCGAGTTCAGCAAACGCAGCAACGCGCCTCTGCAGACGGTGCATGAAGAAACTCTTCCCCGAGCCCCATGCGCCAAAGACTCCGACTGACAAAGGGGTTGCCGTGTTGCGTGAAGCGATCAAACGCGAGAACGCTTCGACTTCGCGACCGACATTGAGCAGATCGCGCCCTTCGGGTGCATCGGTATTAAAACTGAGTAAGGGCACGGGATCGGCGCCACTTGCGTACTTCAGCCAGATGTCTTTTTCATCTGGAAATCTCGAAATCAAATGCTCTGCGAGTTCGAGGCACCACGCACGCCGATCGATTCTAAGGCGCAGGAAATCGCGCAAGTGATAACCCGGAATGACAGCGTAGGCCGCCATAAAGTGGCGAATGTCGAGCGTCTCATTCAGGCAAAGCTCACTCGCCTTATCGAGTGCTCGCCTGAAAGAGATCGTTGTGATGAGCGCGTCTGCCGGGAGCGTTTGTTGGCTGAAGCGGCGGCCTTTGTGCATCGACTCGGCAGGTACGCCGCGCAGTGCGAGATGTGATTGCAGCCACCGGCAAAGAGGATCGCTGCCGGCCGTCATGGCAGCC
>DATEWS010000624.1:0-8247 GCA_035257785.1 Pyrinomonadaceae bacterium | reverse complement strand
CGACCGACAGACTCGAATCGCCCGCAAGATACGAACTCGATTGCACAAAGAACGGCTGGCCGCTGAGTTCGATCGCAGCGATGTCGCCCGGTGCGCCGGGAGCGAGTGTTACTTCCCCTGGTCCACCGCGCGCTGTAAACGTCGAGATGAATGCTGACTCCCCGCCCGCGGCCCGCTTGATCGCGCCGAGAAAGCCGCCTTTCATTTGTGATTGCAGTTCGATGTTAGCCGACATCGAGACCATCGCACCTGATTCGGCCTGGATCGATTGTTCGGCTTGAAGTCGAAGCACGGCGAGTGAGAACGATGGTTGATGTAAAACTTCATAGTCGTAGCCTCTGCCGCGCCCGCGTGCATCTTCGTCGATCTGAATTCCACCCTGGGTGACAGATTGCGGAGCAGTTGGAGCAAGACGATGACCGCACGCACCACAGAACGTCGAACCCGGAAGTAATTGAGCACCACATTTAGGACACGTCATAACAACACCCCTCGACTAAGGCTTGATGCGATAAATCATACGCGGAAACGGAATGGTCTCTCTAATGTGCTCGATCCCGCACATCCATGCGGTGCAACGCTCAATGCCCATTCCAAAACCACCGTGTGGAATACTGCCGTAGCGTCGCAAGTCGAGATACCACTCAAACGCTTCCTGCGGAAGTTCGTGCAACGCGATCTGCTCTTCGAGAAACTCGAGCGACGTCGCACGTTCACCACCGCCGATCACTTCGCCATAACCTTCCGGCGCCAGCACATCAACACCCAACGCGAGTTCCGCGCGTTCCGGATCGCGCGCCATGTAAAACGCTTTTACCGCGGCGGGATAGTGATGGACCATCACGGGCCGATCAAACTGGCTCGAGATATACGTCTCGTCGGGCGCACCAAAGTCTCCACCCCATTCGAACTTCGTCTCGAGCGCGCCTTTCTCAAATCCCTCGTGCAGAATCTTCACCGCATCGTCGTAATGCAGCCGCGGAAACGGCGCGAGGATCGCTTCGAGCTTTGATGCGTCGCGCTCCAGTACCTTCAACTCTTCACTTCGCTTTTCCAGCACCTGAGTAGCGATGTATGCAAGCATGCGCTCCGCAAGACTCATCACGTCTGCGAGCGTGGCGTAAGCCATCTCCGGCTCAACCATCCAGAACTCAGTCAGATGCCTGCGCGTCTTCGACTTCTCAGCCCGGAAAGTTGGACCAAAACAGTAGACTTTTCCAAAAGCTGCGGCCGTCGCTTCGTTGTAAAGCTGACCCGACTGCGTGAGATACGCCTTCTCACCGTCGAAGTAATCGACTTCGAATAGCGTCGTTGTTCCTTCACAAGCAGCAGGCGTGAAGATCGGCGAATCGCAAAGCGTGAAGCCGTCGTTATCAAGAAAATTTCTGACTGCCTGAACAACTGTGTGCCTGACCTTCAGCACTGCATGCTGTCGTCGCGAACGCAGCCACAGGTGCCTGTGATCCATCAGAAACTCGGTGCCGTGTTCTTTCGGCGTGATCGGATAGTCATGAACCTGTTGTAAAACTTCGGCGTCAGTCACGTCGATTTCAAAACCACCCGGCGCACGACTGTCTTCGCGCACCGTTCCTTTTATCGAGAGCGCAGACTCCTGTCCGAGTCCCTTTAATGTTTCCCAAAGCTCGGGTGAGATCGCGTTCTTTAAAACAACGCATTGAACGATGCCGGTGCCGTCGCGCAGTTGCGGAAACAGGATCTTGCCGCTCGAGCGCAGGTTGTAGAGCCACCCTTTAAGAACTACTTCAGCGCCGACGTGCTTTGAAAGTTGGTTGATGTAAGTATGATCGGGAGCGATTGCGTGTGATTGAGTTGTCATCTAGAAACCGAGCGTGTAAGCAATTAGTTGATACGTTCCTTTAACATCCGGCGCAGTGTGGGGAATCTTTCCAGCCATTCGGCCGCTTGCAGAGCGATCTGGAGAGTGGGTCCGATGAAATGCTCGTAGACGGCTCCCCTTCCATACACCGCAGTTTGGCATGAGAAGGTGCCGGTAGCTTTCAAACAACGCTGAATGGTCATGAGACGAAATTCGAGCGCGAAATCATCGGGATCGATCGGATTGAGACCAAGCAGGCGTCGGTCTTCGAGAAACACGAGTCGATGACCGCGCAACTCAGCTAACGACGGCGGACACGGCTGTCGATCCAGCAGAAACGAGACCAGGTCATAAGTCGCCGGACCCATGCGAGCATCCTGATGATCCACGACCCTGAGTCGCTTCTTCGGATCGATCATCAGGTTTGACGCGTGGTAGTCGCGATGACAAAGCACGCGCGGCGCTGCCGCGAGCTCGGCGGCGATGTCGTTTAGTTCAGCCTTTAGTTCAGCGACTTCAGCATGTCGCAGCGTCTCACCACGCAAGCTGCCGAAGTAATGTTCGAAAAAGAAGTCGAGCTCCCAGGAGAGTTTTGCTTCGTCAAACGCGAGACGGCTCGCAATCGATTGTGTTTCGTAAGCACGCGCGGTGGCCTTCTGAATCTTCGCGATTAGCGCGACCGCCTCTTCTTTGTATTGATCGCACTGCTCTTCCGATTCTTCCTGATAAATCTGGTAGAGCTGACGGTCGCCCAAATCCTCCTGAACGATGATCCCCGCGTTGCCGTCAACTTCGTAAATCTCGGGCACCGGAATGTCACAGTCGAGAAACAAACGAGTGACGTCAAGATATGGATGGAATTCCGGATCGAACGGCTCTGCATAGACTGCGGCAATCGCCGTGCGTTTCTTCCAGCCGATGCGATAATACTTGCGCGTCGAGGCGTCGGGAGTAAGTGGGATGACTTCCTTACTTGCGATTCCTTGCTGCGTGATGAATCTCGCAAGTCGATCTGACGCCGAGGATTCAAATACGTTGGAAATCACCGGTTTTGGAGCACTCATTAGCGAATTTGGCGAAATTATTATCCGAGAAGCGCTCGCGATTGTATCACAGGGGAACGATAAAGTTTTCACCCTGAAAATGGCCGGGCAGCGCCTTTTCCGGGGGCTTTTTGCCCTCAACTAACCGGCGCGGCACGACGACAGCGTTTTCGATTACCTCGTTCGCCCCAATCTTCACTTTGTCTGCGAGTACCGCACGATTGATGCGCGCGCCCTCGGCAACTTCGACGTCGTCCCACAGTATCGATTCTGTCACTGTTGCCGCCGGAGAGACCGAAGCATTAGTGCCGACGACGAAAGACTTCCCTTCCTCACGCAGTAACTCGACGCTGATGTCGAGGTAACGCTTTAACGTCGACAGCTCGCGCCACTTTCCTGAGGCAACATGTGCGGCGACAATCTCGCCATTCGCCATTGCTTTCGGATAAACATCCGTAACGGAGTCTGAAAACACTCCGCCCGGGACGTATCTAAGGATTCTCGGCTCCATGATGTGAATGCCTGTAAACATCAGCGGCGCCAGTCCTTCATCAGTCTCGAGCGGCATGCGACCGAAGCCTTTGATTCGACCAGCCTCAGTTTCCACCACGCTGAATCGTTCACGACGAACATTCGGAAGCAGCACGAGTGTCGCAATGGCGTTCATCCTTCGATGTGTCTCGATTGCGGCGTTCAGATCGATGTCGGTGATGATCTTTCCATTCACGACGGCGAACGTCTCACGCTCGAAAAACTCTCGCGTGTTATCGAGCGCGCCGCTCGTACCGAGAATCACAGGTTCTTCGACGTAATGCAGCTTCACACCAAAACGACTGCCATCACCGAGCGCACGCCTCACAGACTCAGGCCGGTGATGCAGGTTCACTACGATCTCGTCGATGCCGTAATCGGCGAGATACTCAGCGACGTAACCGACGAGCGGTTTTCCTAAAATCGGTATCGCAGGTTTAGTTCGGTCTTCGGTGAGTGGCCAAAGGCGTGTGCCGTAACCGGCAGAAAGAACAATCGCACGCATCAGCCGTTAAGGATCACGACGCCTT
This sequence comes from Pyrinomonadaceae bacterium, assembly GCA_035257785.1. GTDB lineage: Bacteria > Acidobacteriota > Blastocatellia > Pyrinomonadales > Pyrinomonadaceae > PSRF01. Next base: position 4,306 of record DATEWS010000624.1, on the reverse strand, counting down.
CGAGGCGTCGCGCATGACGAGGTCGAATGTGCCGGGAGCGACTTTGCGAAATCGGGAGTTGCGGTTGAGGGATACGGCGACGCTGATGGTTGGATTCTGACCCGTAAACTTGAAGCCACCTTCGAGCAGACGATTGTAGAGTTCGTTGACGTGCAGTGGTCCACCTTCTTCACGAAGCAGGAGCGTTACGGCTTGCGGGATGGTGCGATCCATAAAGCGATCACTCAGCACTTCGACGTTGTTGCGAACCGTCGGGATCTGCTGGCGACGTTCAACCGAAGCGGGCGACTGGCGCATCGCAGCTTCGAGTTCAGCATCGGACGGCAAACCCAGAGATACGTTGCTGGAAGCCAGAACTGACGAAAGTAGCCGGTAAATCGCGGCTTCGGTTTGGCTCGCGAGGGTGTCCATCTCCGCGAGTTCAGCGCGAACGCTGTCGGCCTCGGCTTCGAGTTCACGCAGGCGTGCGGCCAGATGCATACGCGCCGCGCGTGATTGGCGCAGGCTTTGTTCCAGACGTGAGAGCAGGTTCTCGCTCATCTCGCGGCAGATTTTGCCACAGATCAACGCGGATTGACAGATCCGATTTTTATCCGTGTCATCAGTGGCTAAATTAACGATCGCGGTCCAGGATGTACGTCGGGAGGGCGCGCAGCGAATCGCAGTAGTCCGAGTCTGGCAGGATGTCGAGTGCGGCCCGCGCGTCCGCAGCGTATTCATCGGCCCGGGCGCGAGCTTTCTCGAGCGCGCCGGTGCGTATCATTGCCTCGCTCAAATCGCGCTGATCGACGCTCGCATAAGTGCCTTCACGCAGGACAGTCTTGATCATCTCAATAGCGTTTGGCTCTGCGTCGCGAAGGTAAATCAAGGGCAACGTAACTTTGCCACCCAACAGATCTGCGCCCGCCGCTTTGCCCAACGCTTCTTCATTCGAAGTGAAATCAAGCAGGTCATCGATTAGTTGAAAGGCTGTGCCGAGATACATTCCGTAATCGCGCAGCGCTGTTTGTTGCTCCTCACTAGCTTCACCGAGTATCGCGCCGATCTCGCAACTCGCACTGAACAGATACGCCGTCTTACGTTTGAGCACATCGAAATACTGCGCTTCAGACACTGCTGCATCGCTGAGCAACGTCAATTGCAACAACTCACCTTCGGTCATCTTGCGCGTGACGCGCGTCAGGATATCGAGTATCGGCAAAGATCTTTCGGCGAGACTGGTTTCGAACGCAGACATGTACAACCAGTCGCCCATCAACACTGCCGTCTCGTTCCCGTAAAGAGCGTTGACCGTCGGACGCTTACGACGCATGTCCGCTTTGTCGATGATGTCGTCATGCACGAGTGTCGCCGTGTGCAGAAACTCCATGACCGTCGCCATACGAATCGAGTTGTAACGCGCGCCATCGCCGCCGACTGCATAGTTCGAAAGGATCGTCAGCGCCGGTCGCACACGTTTTCCGCCAGACGCGCGCAGGTATTCACCGAGAAAATCGATTACCTGAACGTTAGAACGCGCCTGCCGCTCGAACTCGAGTTCGACCTGGACCATCTCGTTGGCAATAATGCTGAAGATACGGCGCGCGGAAATCTTCGCCTCTTCATCGAGCGTAATGGTGTTGGCTGGCGTAGTCATGACAACTGAGTTTCAGTTTGAACGATAGTTCGTAAACTGCATGTGTATGCCGAAGTCTTTATCCTTCAGCCTGGCGATTACATCCTGAAGCGTGTCGCGATCGCGACCAGACACGCGGACGATGTCGCCCTGAATCGATGCCTGGACTTTGACTTTAGTGTCCTTGATGAACTTGACCACTTCCCTGGCTTTGTCCTGCGGGATACCTTCCTGGATCTGCGCGCGTTGTCGCACTGTGCCACCGGCGGCTGGCTCGATGTTTCCGTAGTTGAAAGCTTTCAAAGGGACGCCACGTCGCACCAGCTTTTGCTGGAGGATGTCGTTCATGTTGCGCAACTTGGTTTCGTCTTCGGCGGTGAGCACGAGCTCATTCTTTTCGTGCACGACGTTAGCGGAGCTGCCTTTGAAATCAAACCGTTGCCGCACCTCTTTGATGGTCTGATTGATTGCGTTTGAAATCTCGGCGGCATCAACCTGCGAGACGATGTCAAAGGAGTTCTGTTGCGCCATTCTGATAGGAGAATAACATCAAAACGCGAGCATGTGAAAGTTGGAACAAACACTCAAAAGCGCGCAAATTACTTTGTATTTTAGTGTTAACCCGGGTTAGCTGAGTCCGAAGAAGCGATGGAAATTGTCGCTGGTCAGATAGCCCATTGCTTCGAGCTCGACGTCGTAAAGTTCGCCCAGGCATCGCGCTACCTCGACCACGTAAGCCGGCTCGTTGCGTTTGCCCCGATATGGAATCGGACTCAGATACGGACAATCGGTTTCGATCAACATACGCGCGAGCGGGACGTGCTTCGCAACTTCGCGCAATTCATCAGCCTTCTTGAACGTAAGTATTCCTGAAAACGAGATCATGAACCCAAGCTCGAGAGCCGCTTGCGCGAGCTCAAGGCTGCCGCCAAAGCAATGAAAGATGCCACCGCGTTTTGTTCCCGCGTACTCGTTTCGCAAGATCTCAATCGTTTCTGACTCCGCTTCGCGCGTGTGGATAATCACCGGCAAATCACACTCGCGCGCCGCACGCAGTTGACGTTTGAAGACATCGACCTGCACGTCGCGTGGTGAGTTGTCGTAGTGAAAGTCGAGACCGATCTCGCCCCACGCGATCACACGTTCATTCCGGATCAGCGTTTTGATTTTCTCTTCGGCTGCATCGTCGTAGAGACGTGCATCATGAGGATGGGTGCCGATAGCCGTGTAAATATTTTCGTGCGTTCGTCCAAACTTGACGGCGCGTTCCAGCGCGCCGCTGTGCGGATCACCGGTTCCAACATTAAGAATAAACTGAACACCCGCAGCTTGCGCTCGTTCGAGAACCTCTTCCCGATCGTTATCAAATTCCGGCCCGTCAATGTGCGCGTGTGAGTCAATAAACATTTATGTGCCTTACGTGCCTTTTTGTGGCCCTATTTTAAACGCGCGCCATTCGGAACGTCTTCAGTGAACGTCGCGATCACCGGCCGCCCTTCTTCGCCGTACGACGCAGCGACAACCATGCCCTGCGACTCATAACCGCGGAGCTTGCGCGGTTTCAGATTCGCGACGATGACAACCTTGCGGCCGACGAGTTTCTCGGGCTCGTAGTATTGCGCGATGCCCGCGAGTATTTGTCGCGGTTGTTCTTCACCGATATCGACTTTCATTAGCAACAGTTTGTCGGCTTTTGGCATTCGCTCGGCTGATAGCACCTGGCCCACGCGTAGATCGACTCTCGCGAAGTCATCGATCTCGATGAAACTGGTCACGCCAACTGCATCGGCTTCAGTTGCATGCTTCATCGGCGGTTCGGGTTTCGTGGCAGGCCCGGTGTCGGGAACTGCGTCTGCTTCAGTCGCGTGAACTCCGGTTGGTTTTTGATCAGCGTTGATTTCGGACATTGTTTTAGCTTTGTCGATGCGTGGAAAGATCGGCTGCACGTCACCAATCGCGGCGCCGTCCTTGAGCTCACCCCACTTTAATTCTGTTGGATTGACATGCGCAGGCGAGCCTTCGAGACCCAATTGATTCCAGATCGCCTGGCTTGCAGCGGGTATGACCGGATGCAGCAACACACTCAACCAGCGCAATGTTTCCGCCGCACGATAAAGCACTGCACCCAACGTGTGTTTCTGATTCTCGTCTTTCGCGAGGTCCCACGGCTTGGCGTCAGTGATCATCTTGTCAGCGCGTGAAACAACGGACCATGCCGTTTCGAGTGCACGGCTGAACGCAAGGTTCTCGATGTGCAGCAGAAACTGATCGCGGGCGGTTTCAATAAAACCGGAAAGCGTTGTTTCGTCGGTATCAACTCCAGCACGCTTGGCCAACAGCAGCTTGTCTTCAGGGATCAATCCGGACGGAATCCGCCCGTCGCAGTACTTCCCTATCATCGTGAGCGTGCGGCTGGAGAGATTTCCGAGCCCACTCGCCAAATCGCTGTTTGCGCGATCGATCAAGCCTTCGTAACCGAAGCGTCCGTCCTGTCCAAACACCATCTCGCGCAAGACAAAATAACGAATCGCGTCGATGGAAAAGTGTTTTTGCAGGACGTCCAGCTCGATCGTGTTGCCGAGTGTCTTCGACATCTTGCGGCCATTCGGATCGACCCACATGCCATGGGCCACGATCGCGCGCGGCAGTTCGACGCCGCCTGCGATCAAAAACGCGGGCCAGTAGACAGCG
>DATEWS010000623.1:0-3529 GCA_035257785.1 Pyrinomonadaceae bacterium | reverse complement strand
GGTTCTCAATGCGCTGACCGGCGTCGATCCGCGCGACGCAGCGACGGATGCAAGTCGCGGTCACGCGGTCGCGGATTACACCCGGTTTCTCGATCAGGATGGTTTGCGAGGCATGCGCCTCGGCGTCGCGCGAAAGTTTTTCGGATTCAACGATCGCGTTGATAAGTTGATGAACGATTTGCTCGCGGAGATGAAGAGGCTCGGAGCCGTCCTGGTTGATCCGGCAGAAATTCCCACGCAGGGAAAATTTGACGACTCTGAGTTTGAAGTGCTGTTGTATGAGTTCAAAGCGGATCTGAACACTTATCTTGCGGGACTTGGACCACAAGCTCCGGTTCGTTCACTCAAAGACGTGATTGAGTTCAACGAGAAGAACCGCGCACGTGAGATGCCCTACTTTGGTCAGGACATCATGATCAAAGCCGAAGCTAAGGGACCGTTAACCAGTAAGCCTTACTTGCAGGCGTTGCGCAAGAACCACCTGCTCACGCGCACGCAAGGCATCGACTTCGTGATGAAGAAGAACCGGCTCGACGCGATGATTGCTCCGACTGGTGGACCACCGTGGCCGACTGATTGGGCCAACGGCGATCACTTTACTGGTGGTTATTCGTCAGCGTCTGCAATCGCAGGCTACCCGCACATCACTGTGCCTGCGGGTTATGTTTTTGGACTGCCGGTGGGAATTTCGTTCTTTGGCGCTGCGTTTAGCGAGCCGAAGTTGATCAAGATCGCTTACGCTTTCGAACAAGCGACGAAAGCCCGGCGGCCGCCGAAGTTTTTACCCACTCCAGATTTTGGCCGCGGATAATCCGTGGCTGAAAGGAGCACGAAATGAAATCGATCTACAGCGTTCATCCTGCTGTGAAGAGAGGGTGGAATGACGGCGATGCTGATACGTATTTGGAGTCAGCGGAGCACTACGTTGAAGAGATGTTCTCTGGCGATAAAGCCAAACTGCGTCCGCTCTACGATAAACTGTTAAAGCTAGGACTCAAGATCGGTAAAGAAGCCAAGGCGTGCCCGTGCCAAACCATTGTGCCGCTCTATCGCAATCACGTCTTCGCGCAAATCAAACCCACTACGCAAACGCGAATCGACATGGGCTTCGCACTCGGCGACATGAAACCCACCGGTCGTCTCATCGATACCGGCGGCTTCGCCAAAAAGGATCGCATCACTCACCGCATCCCGATTAGTTCAAAAGAGGACATCGACGACGAGGTGAAACACTGGCTCAAAGTCGCGTACGATCGCGACGCTAAATAGGGGTTAATTAAATGCCATCCTCACTCGGCAAACTCGGCGAAGACTACGCCGCCGCATATCTCGATCAACTCGGCTATCGACTCGTAGCCGCCAATTTCAAACTCCCTGTCGGTCGGAATCTTCGTGGTGCGGTAGTGAATGCGGAGATCGATCTCGTGGCTTACGACGGCGACACGCTCTGCTTTATCGAAGTGAAGACTCGTGCATCCGATTGGTTCGCGCCGCCGCAGGTCAACGTCGATCTACGCAAGCGTCGGCAGATAACGCGCGCCGCTCGCGTCTATCGACAAATGCTCGGCATCGAAAACGAGCCACACCGTTACGACGTTGTAACCGTCGTGCTCAATGAAACTCCCCAGATCGAACTACTGCGAAACTTCTGGACCGAAGAATCACTTCGCAAGCGCTGCTGGGCGCTGTGGTGGCAGGAGCAGTGAACAGGAGCAGTCTGCACCGGCACGCTGCTCCTGCTCCTTTCTTTTTAATTCTGTGTGTCCGTTTGCTTCGTGCGCGGTGGCGCGTTCTTCACGTACTTATCAAACCAACTGATCATCTCGTAAAGCACGTGCTCGATACTCTCGCGCCCCGCGTAACCGTGCGCCTCGTGCGGCAGCATCACCAACCGCACCGTCGCCCCCGCTCCTTTCAACGCCTGGTACATTCGCTCCGATTGGATCGGAAACGTTCCCGTGTTGTCGTCCGCCTCACCGTGCGTCATCAACAACGGCTCGTTGATCTTGTTCGCAAACATGAAAGGCGAGACTTTCAAATACAGCTCGGGCGCTTCCCACAATGTGCGCCGCTCGTTTTGAAAACCAAACGGCGTCAACGTTCGGTTGTAAGCACCACTGCGCGCGATCCCCGCACGGAAGAGATCGCTATGGGCCAGCAGGTTCGCAGTCATAAACGCGCCATAACTATGCCCGCCAACCCCGACGCGATCCGGATCAGTGACGCCCATTTCCGTCGCCTTGTCGATCGCGGCTTTTGCGCTCATCACGATCTGCTCGATGTAAGTGTTGTTAACAGTCTCCGGACTGCCAACCACCGGCATCGTCGCGTTATCGAGTACTGCGTAACCTTCCATCAGGAAAAACAAATGCGATGGACCAACGATCGAAGTCGCTCGTTGCGTAGAGCCCGTGACCTGTCCGGCAGTGCTCGCATCGTTAAACTCGAGTGGATAAGCCCAAACAACAGTCGGCAAGCGCGTGCCTTCTTTGTAATTCGGCGGCAGGTAAAGCGTGAACGAACACTGCACACCATCGGCGCGCTTGTAAGTGACCAACTGCTTCTTGATGCCGCGCAACTGCGGCGTCGGATCAGGAAACTGCGTGAGGGCGCGCGGACCTGCGCCAGTGGTGCTGAGCACGTAATAGTTCGGCGCTTCTGTCGGTGACTCGCGGCGCGTGACGAATTTGCTGCCGTCGTCTGTTAACAGCGCCACCACACTCTCGTAACTGTTTGAATCGCTGCGGAAGATGCGCTCCGATTTCAATGTTTGCAAATTGAACCGATCGAGGAATGGACGATCACCTTCGGCTGAAGCTCCGTTGCCAATGAGATAAATCGAGTCGCCGTTTTGCAGCATCACTCGTTGACCGTTGACGGTGCGCAACACGGGTGAGCCCGGATCGTTGTAGCGATCCTGCTGATTCCTGCTCCAAACAAGTTTCGCTGTCGCGTCAGGCTTATTGGCATTGAGCATGAACGTGCGTACCCAACGTTTGTCACGTTCAAAATCAGTAATCAGGACGAGCCCGTCGCGCTCGCCCCAAATCATTCCTGCGAAACGATTCTCTGTTTTGAACAACTCCGTTGGTGCACTCGTGAACGGCGCTTTGAGCATCAGAATGCTGTCGCGGTGGGCCACCTTCTTCTTCGGATCGCCGTTGTCCAAAGCCTTGACCCAAACGAGCGTCGCCGGTTCGTCAGGGCGCCAGCGAACGAAGCGTGGGCCAGTGATCACGCCGTCGATTGGCACTTGATCGGCGAGCGGCAGGCTCGCAACTTTGTAGATAAGTTTGCCTTTCGTGTCCCACACCTCGATGTCTTTCGGAAATGACGAATCAGTAAAGAGATATGAAAACGGTTTGTGCAGCCGCGTGACCAGAATGTTATGCCCATCCGGCGACGCATCAACAGACTGAAAGATCGCTGGATCACCGATCGCTTTCGACGTTCCGGTAGCGGAGTCGACGAGTGCGAGTCGCGAAGTTGCGTAATACTCGAACAGGCGTTCGTCGTACGGGGTCTTCAG
>DATEWS010000622.1:0-6973 GCA_035257785.1 Pyrinomonadaceae bacterium | reverse complement strand
CTGGTTTCCTGCAAGTGGTTCAGCACGCGTACCGCTTCGCGCACCACTTCAGGACCAATTCCATCACCAGGAATAACTGCGATTCTTTTCATAGTTGCTCGTATCAGCGGGGGCAAGCCCCTCTTCCTGACTATTCCATTTAGGATCCGCACTTGGATGAAACAAGTCAGGAAGAGGGCTTGCCCCCGCTGATACGAGCAAACTATGAAAAGAATCGCGGTTATTCCTGGTGATGGAATTGGTCCTGAAGTGGTGCGCGAAGCGGTACGCGTGCTGAACCACTTGCAGGAAACCAGAGGTCTCGAACTCAAGCTTGTCGACTTCGACTGGGGCGCCGAAAAATATCTTCGCGACGGCGTAACATTGCCTGACGGCGCGCTCGATATGTTGAGCGCCGAGTTTAACGCGATCCTCGCCGGAGCCTTTGGCGATCCGCGCGTCGCTTCAAACAAACACGCCGAAGACATTCTCCTCGGAATGCGACGCGGTCTCGATCTCTATATCAACCTGCGGCCAGTACGACTGCTTCACGATCGACTGACACCACTCGCAAATCGCACCACTGAAGACATCGATTTCGTAGTCTTTCGCGAAAACACTGAAGGCGCATACGTTGCTGCCGGTGGTTTTCTGAAACACGGAACTGCCGACGAGATCGCGTTACAGGATGAAGTCAACACACGTCGCGGTGTCGAACGCATCATCGTCGCCGCCTTCGAGTACGCGCGCGCGAATGGTCGCAAACGCGTGACCATGGCTGACAAGTCAAACGTGCAGCGCTTCGGCGGTGATCTCTGGCAGCGAGTCTTTAAAGAAGTTGCGGCAGGTTATCCGGAGATCGCTGCGAACCATCAGTACGTCGATGCGATGGCGATGTACATGGTGCTCGATCCGTCGCAGTACGAGGTGATCGTCACTAACAATTTGTTTGGCGACATTCTTACTGACGTTGGCGCGGCGATCCAGGGCGGACTCGGGCTCGCCGCTTCCGGGAATATTCATCCCGGCAAAGTGTCGCTGTTTGAGCCCGTTCACGGCAGCGCGCCACCGCTTGCAGGTAAGGGAATCGCGAATCCGATTGGAGCTATTCTGACCTCGGCGATGATGCTAGAATATCTGGGCTTCCAAACTTTGAGTAAAGAAATCGAAGCGGCGGTTCGCGCCGCGATCTCTGCGAATGAAACGACCAGAGATCTTGGCGGACAACTATCTACTGAACGGGCAGGCACCGCCATCATTAAACGGCTGATGGCGTGACATAAAATTGATGGTTCCTTATCCACAGATTACACAGATTTTGTAAATCATCTGTGTAATCTGTGGATAGAAATACACGGGGAGGAATTATGGCACCGGACACGGGGAAACTCACGACAAAGGCGATCGCGGTTATTGTAATTGTGGCGATGCTCGATGCGGTGGGATTTTCACCTGTAGTCATGGTGCTTGTCACCGGCGTGGTGTTTGTCGTTTGGCTTTGCGCGCGTCGTGCGCAGGCTCGCGAAGTCGAACAGGTCTTCGATTTCTACATCGCCGCCGACGCGATACTGCGTGAAGAAGAACGTCGCTGGTACGGTTTTGAGATTGCCGAAGTGATCGAACACGGAGAGAGTTTGCTCGACATCATGCCCGATCCGCCGCCGCTGAGTTATTACGCGCTCGGCGCGCTGTATCATCGTCTCGGCAACAACCAGGCGACGGTTGAATATCTCTCACGTGTAGTCGACGACGAACATTGTGATGAGACGCATCGAACGCACCCTTCCGCACAACTTCGTCGCTACGTAATGATGCTGCGACGGATCGAATGTCAACCTTCCACTGCGCCACAGACGCTCGGCGCGATCAGAAGTCTTGAACGTGCGCGCCAACGCAACGCGTCGAAGTTGTTGGTTGAAAGTCGCGAATCGCTCGAGGCGAAAAAGATTGAGAAGCCGCAGGTTCCCGAAGCAACCGACGTTCACGTTCATGAGGAAGCGAGTTTTGCGCCGTCGCTGCCGTTGAGCGCCATCACCGCGCCGCCGCCAATTACGAAAGTGCTGCATGACGTTTACGACGAAACGAGAGCCAGTAACTAATTGTTTGAAACCCTGACAGCCGAAATCATCGCTATCGGATCGGAGTTGCTTGCGCCCGATCGCACCGACACCAACAGTCTCTGGCTTACGGAAAAACTCAATAGCCACGGAATCGAAGTCAAACTCAAAACCATCGTCGGCGACGACGATGCCCGCCTCGAAGAAGCAATCAAAGATGCCGTGCGAAGATCGAAGGTGGTGATCACGACCGGCGGTCTTGGTCCAACTGAAGACGACATCACGCGCAAGATCACGGCGCGCGCACTCGGTCGACGGCTGTTGCTCGATGAGGTTGTGCTCGCGGAGATCCGGGAACGATTTAAATCGTTTGGCGTGACGATGCCTGAGCGTAATTCTCGTCAGGCAATGGTGATCGAAGACGCGGAAGTGTTGCCGAATCCGAACGGCACCGCGCCGGGCATGTTTATCGATCATAACGGAACTGCGATCGTCCTCTTGCCGGGTCCGCCACGCGAGATGCATCCGATGTTTGAGAATCACGTGGCGGAGAAGCTTCAGGGACGTGCCGGAAGTCTGCGCGTAGTTCGACGCATGTTGCGCGTGGCGGGCATGGGTGAGTCTGCGGTCGATGAAAAGATCGCGCCGGTTTATACGCAGTACGACAACCCGGTCACTACAATCCTGTTCAATCAGAGCGAGATTGAGATTCACCTGACGGCGCGTGCGCGAACCGAGAAAGAAGCGAACGATCTGCTGGATCGACTGTCGGCGCAGATTGAGGAGCGACTCGGGAATGCGATCTTTTCGTTTGCGGGCGAGAAGATGGAAGAGGTCGTTGGACTGAAGCTCGCGCTCGGTGGTTACACGCTGTCCGTTGCGGAGAGTTGTACCGGAGGTTTATTGGCGCAACGCATAACGGAGGTGCCGGGTTCGTCGAAGTATTTCATCGGCGGTGTGATCGCGTATGCGAATGAAGTGAAGACCAAAGAGCTAGGCGTCGAGCCGATGTTGTTGATGGAGCATGGAGCTGTGAGTGCGCCGGTGGCGGAGGCGATGGCGGAGGGCGTTCGCACGCGAGTGGGAACTGATTTCGGATTGTCGATCACGGGGATTGCCGGGCCGGATGGCGGGACTGAAGAGAAGCCGGTGGGAACTGTGTTCATCGCGCTTGCTGATGAGATGAAGACGCAGCATCGCAGGTTCAAGTTGCCGGGGGATAGGAACCTTATCAGGTGGAGAGCTTCGCAAGCGGCGTTGGATATGTTACGGCGGAGGTTGATCTAACCACGGATGACGCGGATTGTCGTGGTGATTGTTGCGTACCTGATCGGGTCGATACCGTTTGGGTATTTGATCGTGCGCGGCAAGATCGGCGCGGATATTCGACAGACGGGATCGGGTGGAACTGGGGCGACGAACGTTTCGCGACGGGCAGGGAAAGTGGCGGGTGTCTTGACGCTTGTGCTCGATGCGGCAAAAGGGAGTGCGGCGGTCTTCATCGCGAAGACTTTTACAGGTAGCGATTGGATCATCGCGGCGGCGGCGGTCGCTGTGCTCGTTGGACATATATTTCCGGTGTGGCTGGGATTTCGCGGTGGGAAGGGAGTTGCGACAGGCGCTGGAGTTTTTCTCGTGCTTGCTCCGGTCGCGCTTTTGTTGGCAGGCATTCTATTTCTCGCGATCGTGTTCTTTACGAGATACGTGTCCCTGGGTTCGATGATCGGAGCGACGACGATTCCGTTGTTTGTCTGGTTGCAGAGTGATTCGCGTCCGTTGCTGATCGCAGCGGTTCTGGGTGCGCTCCTGATCGTGTTTGCGCACCGCGGGAACATCGGCCGGCTCGCCCACGGAACTGAAGCTCAGATCTGATGAAGCAGATTGCAATTATCGGCGCTGGAAATTGGGGGACGGCGCTTGCAATCGTTGCCGCGCGCGCCGGGCATAACGTGAATCTCTGGTCGCGCACGCCCAGGATTGTGAGCACTCCGGAGCGTGTAAACGCAACCAACGATCTCGGCGAGGCGTTGCGTGATGCGTCGATGATTCTCTTTGCCGCGCCGTCACACACCGCACGCGAACTCCTAACTGACATAGCCCCCTTGCTCACCGAACCGGCGATCATCGTCAGCGTTTCCAAAGGCATCGAGATCGATACCGGCAAACGGATCTCGGAAATCGCGAGAGAAGTCGTAGGCGGCGCACATCCGTTTGTTTGTCTTTCCGGCCCGTCGTTCGCGAAAGAAGTTGTTGCCGGATATCCCACCGCGATCGTCGCTGCGAGCAAAGACATCGCTGCCGCACGTACAGTTCAGAACGATCTGAGTTTTGACAATCTTCGCATCTACACAAACTCAGACGTCGTCGGCACAGAGCTCGGCGGCTCAGTGAAAAATGTGATGGCCATCGCCGCCGGCATGACAACCGGACTCGGATTCGGTTCAAACAGTGTGGCAGCACTCATTACGCGCGGTCTCGCAGAGATCACGCGTCTCGCAAGACGTGAAGGCGCACAGATCGAAACCCTCATGGGTCTGGCCGGCCTCGGCGATCTTGTCTTAACTTGTACCGGAACTCTTTCACGCAATCGCTACGTCGGTGAGGAACTCGGTAAAGGCAAAACTCTCGCAGAGATCATGGCAGGCATGCACGAAGTTGCGGAAGGAATCAACACCGCGCGCGCCGTAAAGAAACTAGCCGATCGCGCCGGACTCGAAATGCCAATCACAAACGAAGTGAACGCCGTCCTTTACGACGGCAAACCCGCACGCGACGCCGTCGCGGAACTCATGAGCCGGCCACTCCGCGAAGAAATCAATTAAAATCCGTGTCATCCGCGGCTAAATAACCTCAACAACATCGCCAACGCGAACTTCCCCGGTCGTGATCACCTTCGCATAAATCCCGAGATTCAAATTCGCCGCTTCCTTAATCGATCGCAAAATCCCTTCATCCCTCGCAAACTCCGCCTGAGCATTCATCGCCATCGCGCAACGCTCAGTCGGAATATCGCACTGAACTTCAACCTCACCTACGCGCAGCGTTTTGCCAATCCACTCGAATTCAATCAGCCCCTTGACTGATCTTTCAGTCTCCACAAAAAAGTTTGGTCGAAAGCGACGCACATCCCAGATCCCCTGCGGATACACACGCGACATCTCGCCGAGCGAAGACGTAGTCAACACATGAATCGGAGCGACGTCGAAATAATCTTCAGCATTAATATCCTGCTGCAACGAAGAAAGTGAGACGGGCTTCTCGAGCAGTTCAGTCAACTGCGCGTTGACGTCGGATGCATCACTGCCTAGCACCACGCCTGTGGGAAATCGCATGTCGACGTGGTGAATGCTTCCGTTCGTTGGTTGCTCGCGATAACGCGCCGCGCACTGCATCAGGAGCGGGTGACGCGAACCCGCTGCGAGCTTGCCCGTGGTCTCATCACGTACGGCCCAACCGCGATCGCCGGGAATGCCACGCGGCCCCACGAAACACGAGGAGAGTTGTTCGCCCGCCATCGATTTCACGGCGAAGCGCCAGATTTGTCTAACAGTCCCGATGTGCATGTTATGTTAAGATTTGCAGCCGCAAGCCATCGTCTAACTCAGTGACAAAGTAAAGGAGCCCATCCAAATGTTCAAGACGTGTCGTGCGTCTCGTAAGAGCATCGTCCTGTGTCTCGCGTTCGCCCTGATCGCTGCCGCGACTTCGATCCGTTCGCAAACATCAACACCGCCAAAGCCCGGCGATCTGCTGAAGGCGTTGCAATATCGCAGCATCGGTCCTTATCGCGGCGGACGCTGCGCGGCGGTCACTGGCGTCCCTTCGCAGCCGTTTGTTTTTTACTACGGCTCGACCGGCGGCGGCGTTTGGAAGTCGACTGACGGTGGCATCAACTGGGAATCGATTAGCGATGGCTCGGTGTTCGGCACCGGTTCGGTGGGCGCGATTGCTGTGGCCGATTCGGATCCCAACACGATCTACGTTGGCATGGGCGAGTCGCCGATTCGCGGCAACGTCTCGCATGGCGATGGTGTTTACAAATCGACTGACGCCGGCAAGACGTGGAAGCGAGTCGGTCTTGAAGACACACGACAAATCCCGCGCATCCGCATTCATCCGAAGAATCCTGACCTTGTTTACGTCGCGGCGTTGGGTCACGTGTGGGGACCGAACGATCAGCGCGGCGTGTTTCGTTCCAAAGACGGTGGCAAGACGTGGGAGAAGATCCTGAATCGAGGGAATAAAGCGGGCGCGATCGATCTGATCATCGATCCAACCAATCCAAATATTCTCTACGCCGGATTTTGGGAAGTTTATCGCAAGCCCTGGACGCTCGAGAGTGGTGGTCCAGGCAGCGGTATTTTCAAATCGACTGACGGCGGCGATACATGGACCGAGTTGACGCGCAACAACGGTCTGCCAAAAGGAACGATTGGCAAGGTCGGAATTGCAGTTTCGCCTGCAAATCCGGATCGCATTTGGGCGATTGTCGAAGCGGAAGACGGCGGCGTGTTTCGTTCCGATAACGGCGGCACGAGTTGGACCAGAGTCAACGAAGAACGACGCTTGCGCCAGCGTGCCTGGTACTACACGCGCATCTACGCTGATCCGAAGAATGCCGACACCGTTTATGTCTTGAACACCGGATTCTATCGTTCGAACGATGGTGGCCGAACCTTCACGGGCATCTCGGTGCCGCACGGTGACAATCACGATCTGTGGATCGCGCCCGATGATCCGAACCGCATGATCGAGAGTAACGACGGTGGCTCGAATGTTTCATTCAACGGCGGACGGAGTTGGACCGAACAGGATCAACCGACCGCGCAGTTTTATCGCGTCGCGCTCGACAACGATTTTCCTTACAACGTCTACGGCGCGCAGCAGGACAACTCGACCGTGCGTATCGCGAGTCGCACGACTGAAGGCGGCATCGG
>DATEWS010000621.1:0-5201 GCA_035257785.1 Pyrinomonadaceae bacterium | reverse complement strand
TAACATATCGACGAGCATAGTTGCCACAAAGGCACACAAAGCACAAGAGCAAACCGGCAGGTGCAGACCTTTTTGTGCGTTATGTGCCTTTTTGTGGCTCAAGCTGCGGCAAGGTCGCGAGCCAACACCGCACCTGTCTTTTCCAGTAGACCACTCAACGTCGCGGGTTTGATGGCTGAGATGACAACCGCTTCACCGCCATCGAGCAGGTGCGCCTGACGAACAGCCGCATCAACGTCCTCGGGCGTGAGCAAGTCAGACTTGTTCAGCGCCAGTATCGACGGAATCTCAGCCAGATCTAACTCGGCGAGGATTCTTTTTACGGATTGAACTTGTTGCACCCAACGTGGATTGGAAATATCAACCGCGTGAATCAGCAAACGGCTGTCACTAATCTCTTCGAGCGTTGCGCGAAACGCCGAGAGTAAATCCGGCGGCAAAGCGCGAATAAAACCGACCGTGTCGTTGATGATCACTTCTTGTTCACGTGGCAGACGAAGCCGTCGGGACGTTGGATCGAGTGTCGCAAACATTCGCTGTTCGGCGTGTACGTCGCTCTTGGTCAACGCATTCAGCAAGGTTGATTTGCCCGCGTTGGTATAACCGACGATCGAGATCACCGGCAGCTCTTGTCGTGTTCGTCCCTTGCGACGTTCCTGGCGGCGCTGTCGTTGCGCTTCGATCTCTCGCTCGAGACGATTGATTCGATCGCGAACACGACGACGATCTGTTTCGAGTTTCGTTTCACCAGGACCTCTGCCGCCGATGCCGCCGGCCAAACGCGAGAACGCGGAATCCTGGCCGGCAATCAAACGCGGTAACAGATACTTCAACTGCGCGAGCTCAACCTGAATCTTTCCTTCTTTCGACTGCGCGCGCTGTGCAAAGATGTCGAGGATCAACTGCGATCGATCGATAACTTTCAAATCAGTCGCTTCCGACAACGATCGCACTTGCGTCGCAGAGAGTTCGCTATCAAACACGAGCATGTCGGCGCCTAGTTGAAGCGCGCGGATGATCAATTCGTCGAGTTTGCCACGGCCGAGCACTGTACGCGGATCGATTGCGGAACGACGTTGAATGATCTTGTCCTGGACCATCACGCCGGCTGACGCCGCGAGTTCCGCGAGTTCTGCCATCGATTCTTCGGCGTCCGCGAGAGAGCCGGTTGCTACGCCAACGAGGATCGTGCGGTCGCGCACCTCAGCGCGGCGCGCCGTATGCCGATTGCGCGCCATCTCTTCCTCGAGCGAATTGATCAGCGCCCGAAAATCGTGGTCGAGTTGTGACGCGACTTTGGGTTCGAGAAAGGCGTAGAGCTCAGGAGTAGTTGAGTTGTCGAGTTCACCTGCGTGTAGTGGTAAAAGATGTGCGGCGCGCACGAGACCCGGCAGACCTGAGTCCGCATCGACATCGATCGCCGCCATCAAATCGAGACGCAGCAGTGCGAGATCGGTTAAGTCGTCTTGCGTGAGTGGTTCGCCGCGCAGGTGCGTGTGTACACAACGAAGACCCCGAAATCTTCCCGACGCGACGCGCACGCGTTTGAAGTCAGGCAACTCGATGCGCCGGTTATCGCCGACCATCACGTATTGAATGTGACCCTGGCGATCAATGAGGGCGCCGACCTGGCGGCGTGTTTCGTAAGACAGCTCGCTCAGTTGGCGTGCGAATTCGGGTGTGACGATTTGGTCGGGAGGTATACGGCGAGTGTACAGCTTCTCAATGCGCCGCAGTTGATTTGGTTTCAACCCTAGAGTGTTACCTAGAACGCTGCTAATGGACTTATCCTCGCAGGGGCGGATTATAACACAGGCCGCAGGGGCAGGTTGCAGCAGCAGGAGAGCAATGTGCCCCTGCTAACTGCTCCTGCCCTGCCCCTGCAACCTGCTCCTGCTAACTGCTCCTGTCCCTGCTAACTGCTCCTGCCCCCGGCAGTGTATGATGAACGACTTTTATGACTAACCTCGCAAGAGTCCTACATATTGATCCGGACTACGGTATACCGGGCGGTGAGATCGTCATCGACTGTGATGGTCTCGATACCAGCGATCCGTCTAGTTGTGCCGTCATCGTTGGCGACTCGCCCGCACAGATCGTGGCGCTTGCGCCGCGACGAGTTTTGGCAATTGTTCCTGAGACCAAGGCCGGAAGAGTTCCGGTGAGACTCAGTGGCGGAGGCTACTTGAGCGAACCGGCGTATTTCACAGTCGCTAGGAAACTCGCAGGCGATCTTCATCCCGTTGCAAATCCTGCTTTCGATCCTGACGACGGCTCGTTGTTTGTGACGCGGTCTGGATCGCGCGGCGAGGAGTTGCCCGTCACGCTGTTTCGGATCGACATCAGCGGCGACGTTTCGGAGTATTCGGGAGATATTTCGAATCCGACGGGCATCGCGTTTAGTCCTGATGGACAGATGTTTGTCAGCAGCAGACTCGAAGGTGTTGTTTACAGGGTGACTCCGTTCAAAGAGGCGGTCGCGTTTGCGCGTAATCTCGGCGTCGCGACTGGAATCGCTTTCGATCCGCAGGGTGTGATGTACGTCGGCGATCGCACCGGAACGATCTTCAGAGTGAACGGGATCGGTGAAGAGCGTGCCTGGACGCAGATTGAGCCATCAGTTTCGGCGTTCCATCTGGCGTTTGGACCAGATAATTCGTTGTATGTAACGGCACCGACAGTGACGAGCTTTGATTGCATCTGGCGCATCAATCCGGATGGTGAGGTTGACGTTTTCTACAAGGGCCTCGGGCGACCGCAGGGGCTCGCGTTTGATCGAGATGGAAACCTGTACGTTGCGGCTGCGTTGCGTGGACGGCGCGGGATTGTTCGCATTTCAGCGGACGGTCGTGATGCGAAGGTGATCGTGGCCGGAGTTAACTTGATCGGACTCGCGTTCAGTGCGGCGGGAGAGATGGCGGTTGTTTCGATCGACTCGGTTTACAGTGTGCCGACACAGATCAAAGGGACGCTGCTGCCTGGATAGAGAGATTGATTTCACGCAAAGGCACAAAGACGACGCAAAGGCACAAAGAACGAAAATTCTTCCTTTGCGTTAACTTTGCGCCTTTGCGTGAAACTGCCTCAGAATGCTAAGTTGAACCACTTTGAATCCAGAATTACTCATTCCCCAACTCGTAATTTACATGGTCGTGCTGCTGCTTGCGATCTCGGCACACGAGGCGGGGCACGCCTGGATGTCATACAAGTTTGGCGATGACACCGCGCGACTATTAGGTCGGATTACACTGAATCCCGTTGCTCACACGGATCCGATTGGGACACTACTGATTCCGATCTTCATGTTTATCTACGCCCACATCGGCAGTCCGGTCGGGGCGATCCCATTGCTCGGTTGGGGCAAGCCGACGCCGGTTAATCCTTTGCGCTGGCGTAACAAGGATTTGGCGAATGTCATGGTGTCGCTCGCCGGCATTCTCGCGAATCTTATAATTGCCACTATCACGTTTGTGATCTTCAAAGTCCTGCTGATGACAAACGTGGCGGAACGACTCGACATCTCGACTCAGGAACCACTCGGTTTGTTCCTGACTTACATGTTGATCATGAACGTCTCACTCGCTGTCTTTAATCTACTGCCGTTTCCGCCACTCGACGGCAGCAAGATTCTCGACAGCATTTTGCCGCCGAGCGCGCGACCGTTTTTGGAACTGCTGGAGCAGTACGGGTTTCTCCTCCTGCTCGTGTTGATTTCCGTCGGCTTCACCCGCGTGATTATCAGCCCCGTGATCGATTTCGTGTTTTACCTGCTACTGCTCGGAGTGAGATGACCAAGCGAATTTTCAGTGGCGCACAACCAACCGGCAACGTACACCTCGGCAATTATCTCGGTGCGCTGCGCAACTGGGTTGCGCTTCAGCACGAGTACGAAAGTTTCTTTTGCATCGTCAACCTGCACGCGATCACGATCCCTTACGATCCAGTCCTGCTGGCCCAAAAGACCAGGGATCTCACGCGGATTTATCTGGCAGTGGGAATCGATCCGGAAGTCTCGACTGTCTTCGTCCAGTCTGACGTGAAAGAGCACTCGGAGTGTACGTGGGTTTTGAACTGCGTCGCACGCGTGTCAGAACTCGAGCGCATGACGCAGTACAAAGACAAAGCGCG
This sequence comes from Pyrinomonadaceae bacterium, assembly GCA_035257785.1. Taxonomy (GTDB): domain Bacteria; phylum Acidobacteriota; class Blastocatellia; order Pyrinomonadales; family Pyrinomonadaceae; genus PSRF01. Next base: position 1,073 of record DATEWS010000621.1, on the reverse strand, counting down.
CAAACAGCAGGAGAACGTTTCCGTCGGAGTCTTTGACTATCCGGTTTTGATGGCGTCTGACATCCTGCTCTATCAAACAGATCTCGTGCCTGTCGGCGAGGATCAGCGACAGCATCTCGAGTTGACGCGCGATCTCGCTATTCGCTTCAATCGCGACTTTGGCGAAACGTTCAAAGTCCCCGAGGCTTACATTCCGAAAGTCGGCGCGCGGATTATGTCGCTGTCCGATCCGACGCGAAAGATGTCGAAGTCTGACGACGATCCAAACGGCTGCGTGTTGTTGATGGACGAGGCCGACGCGGTGCAGAAGAAGTTCAAACGGGCAGTGACTGATTCAGGCACTGAGATTCGTTTCGATCAGTCGCGACCTGCGATTAATAATCTGCTCGAGATTTATCATCTCACTACTGGCAGGTCGACCGACGAGGTTGAAGCTCACTTCGCCGGCAAAGGTTACGCCCAACTCAAGGCCGATCTCGCCGAAGCCACGATCGAATTTCTGCGTCCGATCCAGCAGCGCGTGCGAGAGATCACCGACGAGCAACTCGATCAGATCCTGGACCATGGTTGTGAAAAGGCGAGACAGATCGCAAGCCCGACGTTGGACGAGGTGTTTCGTCGCACAGGTCTCGCCCGCAGTTCGAAACGCTGATTAACGATGGACGAAGACACACCCAACGCTGAGCCCGCTACTCAACTGAACGTCGCCGGCGCAGTTCCGCAAATCGTCCCCGACGAAACCACCGACGATCTCAAAATCCTGCTCGGCGAGTTTGAAGGCCCGCTCGACCTGCTGCTCCACCTGATCCGTCAGGAGCACGTCAGCATTTACGACATTCCGGTCGCGCGCATCACCGATGAATACTTGCGCTACCTGCGCGTGATGCAGGAGCTGGATATCGCTGTCGCGGGTGACTTCCTCGTGATGGCGGCGACGCTCATTGAGTTGAAGACGAAGATGTTGCTGCCGCGCGATCCGAGTGCGCCTCAGGATGAGGAAGAGGATCCGCGCTCCGATTTAGTGAATCAGTTACTCGAATATCAGAAATACAAAGCCGCAGCTGAAATGCTCT
>DATEWS010000620.1:0-6430 GCA_035257785.1 Pyrinomonadaceae bacterium | reverse complement strand
ACAGGCGGAAACTTGCTGGTGTCCATCTGTTCGTAGGCAAGGGTTCTAAACTTGCGCTGGGCCAGTTGGTCCAACTCAATCCATTCAGAATCGAAGTGACGCCAGTCAATGAGGTCGAGATGTGGTCCCTCACCCATTACTGTCATACTGGTCCGATAGCGTTCAAAGATTCGATACCTGGCTGACTTGTCACCACCAACGATCGTGATCTCCTTCCCATAAATTTCGTCACTGATATCAAGATCATTCAGTACGGCCAACTTTTTGGAGAGTCTTACCGAACGATAGCCGAGCACTTGGTCCTCAACGCCGACCGCGAAGACGACTGCGAATCCAACCGGCGGCGGAGCCGGAGGCTCTATCGGTACGTTAATTTCGGATAGACTGAAGGAGTATTCCCGCCTAACGTCGGATGGTTTGACCTCAACCACTGGAATGGGTTCAGAAGTAGGTTTTGAAACAGTGAGGTAGTAAGTGACTGAGCCTAATGTAAACGTCAGCAACGCAACGCCAAAACCATAGATAACTTTTCGCATTTGAGCCTCCGCTTCACATCGTAAGTAAACAAGTGACGGTTAAAAACCGGGATTCCCACCTTTTTACCGCGGGCTTGCCTCAGTGAAGAGATGCAATTCAGGTGTTTGTTTGCTCGCGCCAGACGGCGAGCTGTGAGCGCGTGCAATGCACTGCGCTTCACTGAGCCGGGCGTAGCGATGCTTGTTCAAAAAACTGCTTAGTTGGATTAAGACTTAATTCAAAAACGATATACAATGCACGCTAAATCTCACGAAAGGACCTCACATGAGCAATATAGACCTCATCTCCATAGAAAAAATCGAAAAAGCCATTTACCTGATTCGCGGCGAAAAGGTAATGCTCGATCGCGATCTGGCAAGACTTTATGATGTGTCTACTGCGGCATTCAATCAGGCAGTCCGGCGAAATCTGGAGCGTTTTCCAGAAGACTTCATGTTTCAGTTAACGTCAGCCGAGCTTGCTGACCTGAACCGATCACAAATTGTGATCGGTTCAGAGAAGCATCGGGATCCTCGCTTTCGGCCTTATGCTTTCACCGAACAGGGCGTTGCCATGCTCTCGAGTGTATTGCGAAGCAAGCGGGCGATAGCCGTCAACATCGAGATCATGCGTGCGTTCGTACAGCTTCGCCAGATGTTCGCGTCTAACGTCGAACTCTCTCGTCGGTTGGATGAGCTTGAAAGCCAGTACGATAAACAGTTCAGAGTTGTCTTTGACGCGATTCGACGATTAATGGCAGCGCCAGTTCGAAAGCGCAAAGAAATAGGTTTCCGTTTGCGTTCAGTGAAGAAGTGAGACCGAGCACCGTGGTGACTGCGCCCGCCAATACGACACTGTCCAAGTTGTGACCTCTTAGAACAGCTCGAACTTGATCGTCAGATACTTCTTTGGATTCTGGCGGAAGTCGTAGATCATTTTGACGCCTTCAGACGAGAGCTGGTTCACGTTCGTGTACAGCGTGTCGTCGTTGAGGAGTTTGCCGACCGTGCCTTCACCGCGTTGCGCCGCCGAGACCATGTTGTCGACACGTTCGGCAGTGGTGTTGAAGCGCGCGATGGCTGCGCGGGCGTCGTTGTAGATCTGTTCGTCGCGAATGAGTTTGCCGAGCGTGCCGTGGCCGGCATTGATCTCGGCAATCATGAGGTTAATCTGGTCCACGGACTTGTCGAGACGATCGGCGGTGCGATTGATGCGATTGTAAAACTCGTCGTCAGTTAGGAGCTTGCCTGCCGTGCCGCGTCCCGCTCGCAGATCGTCTGAAATAGACTTGAGCGAAATCGCAATCTCGTTTGCATTGTTATAAAGCTGCGGATCGTTGATGAACCGCCCGGCCGAACCATTGCCCGACCTGACCGCCGTCATCACATCCTGCGTCTCGCGGATCGTCGCGTTCAGGTTGTTGTAAAGCGCTTCATCGCTGAACAGTCGTCCAACAGTTCCTTTGCCATCTTTGACGTCCTTCACGATGCCGTTGATTTCGTCGGAGAGTTTACTCAGACGCTGGGCCAGATCGGTCCCTGACGTCGCAAAGTCGTTGACTGTGTTCGAAGACGACGACACCAACAAGGCGCCATCCTGCACAGGCGTTCCGACTGCGGTCCCGGGCGTGATGTTGATAAGCATCTCGTTTCCGAGCAGGCTAGGCGAGCCTTGTTGAGCCGTTGAGTCTGAACGAATGCGCTCGTTGGCCGGACGTCCGTCGATTGTGGAATCAATCGTCAACTGCGCTTCGACTCGCGGCGCCCCTGGAACAGGCGACGGCTCGAGCAAAACGATCCGCTCGACTTTTCCGACTCGCACGCCCGCGAGTCGCACTTCCGAGCCTTCACGCAAACCATTCGCATCCACGAACCGAGCTTTCAAGTGCAATTTTCTGCTAAAGGGATTGATGTCGCCTGAAGCGTTGAGTACGAGAAAGATCAACACGATGATCGCGAACAGCACGAAAAGACCGACTCGTATCTGGCTCAGACTGATGGTAGTTCTTGATCGAGGCATAGCTTGTCCTCACACTTTCTTTAATGTCCCCGCAGAAATCTCTGGATGTACGGATCCTCGGCGCGACGCAGCGCTTCGTCAGTGCCGCTGAAAATAACTTTGCCCTCGCGCATCATCATCACTTTACTGTTGATAAGACACAGCCGCTCACCTTCCCGTTCGAAAACAACTTTGCCGTCTTCGTCAACTACTGCGTATTCCGAACAGATGTAGTCGAGGTTGTTCATCTCGTGTGTGACGAAGATTGAAGAAACGTCTTCGAGGTCACGCAGCTTCATCGCGAGCTCGCAGATAGTGCGTGCAGTTGGTGGATCGAGGCCCGCGGTCGGCTCGTCGAATAAGACGATTTTCGGATCACCGACGAGAGCGCGCGCGATGCCGACACGACGACGCATACCGCCCGAGAGTTCGATCGGCATCTTGTCGATCGCGTCTTCGAGATTGACGAACCGCAACATGCGACGAACCTCGGGTTCCACTTCGTCTTCCGGAACACCCTGTTCGTGCAAACGAAAAGCAACGTTGTCGTAAACGGAAAGGGAATCGAAAAGTGCGCCTTCCTGAAAGACCATGCCGATTTTCTTCCGGACGTGCATCATCCGCTCTTCGGAAAAATCAGTGACGTCTTCGCCGTCGACCAGTACCTGACCTTCATCTGGTTTTAGTAAACCAAGAACAAGCTTGATGATGGTTGACTTTCCGCCGCCTGAACCGCCGAGGATGATCTTCGTCTCACCCTTCATCACCTTGAAGTTCAGCCTGTTCAAGATGACACGATCGTCGAAGGCCAGCAGCACGTTGCGAAATTCGATCGCGGGAATAGCGCGTTCGCGGTCGTCAACTTCATGGAAAGTTGATTCCGCAGCCTGCTCACTGATTGTGGATGCAGTAGTGTGTATCTCGGTTGACATCAGAAGTACAGTTATTGAGTTCCTAGGATAACCTGAAGCGCTTTCGCGAGAAAATAGTCGGCAATAATAACGACAATCGAGGCCAGCACGACTGCTCGCGTCGTCGAGCGGCCCACGCCGACCGTGCCTCCCTCGGTGCTGAGCCCCTGCCGGCACGCAATGGTGCCGATGATCAACGAAAAGACGAGGGGTTTAACGATACCTCCGATCAAGTCGTCAGTCGTGATGGCGTCGCGGACTGCCGAAATAAACACGCTCGACGAAACCGAGTAGAGAAAAATGGCCGTAACCCAACCACCAAAGATTCCGAGAACGTCGGCGAGCACAGTCAACAATGGCAGACTGACTAAGAGCGCGAGCAGACGAGGTGCGACCAGCTTTCGAACCGGGTCGGTGCCGAGCGCGCGCATGGCGTCGATTTGTTGCGACACGACCATCGAGCCCAACTCGGCCGAGATCGCGGAGCCGACGCGGCCAGTGACCATCAACGCGCACAGAACCGGTCCCAGTTCACGCACAAGTGAAACAGCGACAAGATAACCAGTTTGCGATTGCGCGCCGTAGCTTTTGAGCGTGGGAAATGTTTGAACTGTCAGTACGCCGCCGGTGAAAAAACCGGTCAGAACAATAATGGTGAGCGACCCGACGCCGATCGCGTCCATCTGCGCGATGGTTTCGGGAATGTAGCGTGGTCGCTTAAAGAGACCGCGAAAAGCGCGAGCGGCTAGAAGCGTTGTTTCTTGCAGTTCGAGCAAGCCGCGTGCAGCGAAGTTCATGGAGAGCGTATCAGACTCGGTCTTTTCCGTTGCGCCAGAGCGTTAAGTAGTTTTAGGACTGCGCGTTTAGAAGAGCGGCCTATGATGCGCAAATTGTGTGCGGGGCGTCAAGCCGCAGCCGATAGTGGGTGGCGACCTGAATTGAAGATCGTTATCCACAGATTACACAGATTCTTTAAATCAATCTGTGTAATCTGTGGTTAGAACACCTTCAAACTTCAATTTTTGTTTGACTTCTCACCGCCACAGGCATATTTTTCTGACCCTCTCTTGTTTCGCTAACCGACCTTACGTTTGTTACTCAACCTCATTCAAAGGAGACTGTGATGTCGTGGACATATCCAAGCGGTTTCAGTGCCGCAACGGCGTTAATCTACGCCAACTTCGTCCAACAAGCGTACTTTCAGTACTACATCGATGCCAAAAGCCAAACGGAGTTTGGCTTCCCGCCTTACTCGCAGGTGATCAGTATTCCACCGTCAGGCTACACCCTGCTGTATGACATTTCGTATAACGAAGGCATTCTCGAAACAGACTGGACTTACTTCGGTTATGTGGCGCAGCTCGCTAATAACCCTGATTCACTCGTCTTTGCCATTCGCGGCACCGAAGACATGATCGAGTGGACTGATGTCCTGCTTGCGTCAAACACCGGTGCGTCCGGCATTAACAAGGTACAGGGAAACATCCATCAAGGATTCGCTGCGATTTATAAAGGTCTCACTTATTTCAAGACCGGCACCAACACACAGGTACCGTTGTCGACGATCCTTGATAATGTAAGCTCCATCGTAGTTACGGGGCATAGCCTCGGCGCTGCACTGGCAATATTGCTCACCACGGATATTGCCCTTAACTATGCGTCAACATCTTCGACGCCGTCTCTGACCTGTTACAGTTTCGCCGCGCCGAATGTCGGAGATCCGACTTTCGCAAACTTCTTCAACAACCTGCTCACCTCTTCGAGCTATCCTTTAATCTCAGCCCACTACCGCGTCGCAAATGGCTGGGACCCAGTGCCAAACTTGCCGCCGAATGTCTTCTACGATCCGTTTGGGTCGGGAGAAGAATCAGACTACATGCAAGTCAATGCGTTTTGTCCGGTCGACAGTGGCATGCTTGGGTTCTTATCCGATCCACATTCCATGTCGAGTTACGCACAGGGATTAAATTATGTAGTCACACCGCCGACACCTGAGGAGATGGAAGCCGCCCGCAGGAGAAGTCAGAGCGGCATCGATACATCAACGCCTTCCAACAAGGGAATGCGCCGGGTTCGCGCTGCGACAATGAATATGCGGGGTTGAGTTGAGATTTTGCTCGGCGCGAGAGAGTTCGCGCCGGGCTTCTTACTTAGCGTGGCCGCACGTTTCGACGAGGCGCGAGGCCTTGAGCGGCGGGTCGTCTTTTGAATGGGCGCTGTGCGTCCATGAAGTCTCGCATCTGGAGTCGCAGGCGTCGCCAGGTCGTTAATTGTTCTGGACTCAGTTCGCGGCGAATTTTCAGTTCGATCTGAATTCTCATCCGCATCTGCGCTGCCTGGGCGGCCGCGACATCGTTGACTCGTTGGTTGATCGCGTTTTCGTCGATCGGCTCGGCATCGAGCGCCTGTGTCAGGGAAAACTGAGCTTCGCGCAGTCGCCGATTGGTCGTCTGTCGTTCGGTCTTGTTCTCCTCGAAGATGGTGCGGATGCGCTGGCGCTGTTCGGGCGTTAGGCGCAGTTGGTTGATTGAGTCTTCGATTGGCGGCGCCGTAGCGTCCTGGGCGTTAGCCGTTGTGAAGAGCAGGAGTGTGCTGAATAAAAGTATCAAGGTTCTGAATTTCATCGTTGCCTCAGACATGGTTACTGATTGATTCGATCTCCGAGTAGATAAAGACTTGTGTCGTCCTCTGTTGAGAGCAGACGCAGGTCGCTGGCGAGTTGTTCACGCTCGGCTCTCGAAAGTGGACGCCGACTCTTTGCTAACTGAGTTGAAGTAGATGCCTTCGATTTCTTTGGTTTCGGCGACTCGACTACTGCCACGGCCTCAACGGGTTTATTTTCATTTTGTTGTTTTGCCACCGCCTCCTTCACCAATCGATCTACATCCTGCTCGGTGTATTTCGCGTTCGTCGAAATCACTGGCGTATTGTTCTTAAGCTTCACTACCGCGATTCCGACAAGCACGAAAAATGCAACCATCGCAAACGCAGTCGCACCTTTCAAC
>DATEWS010000619.1:0-2770 GCA_035257785.1 Pyrinomonadaceae bacterium | reverse complement strand
CCAGATCTCTCGTTCCGGATCTCTCGGGCGCACAAACAACGTGTATTTCGTATCTGCTTCCGGCTTGATCACGGCGAGCGCATCGGGTTCTTCAAAGCCGGTCAAGTATAAAAAGTCAGAGTCCTGTCGGAAACGATAATGAGTATCGTTTGAACGTCTGGTGTCGTGTGCTCCGGGAATGATGGCCACTGACTTTGGAGCCATGCGTCGCATAAACTCCTTGAGTTGGGATCTGATCATTAAAAACTCTCCTCGTAGTGGGTTGTTTTGCATTGTACCCGACTGTCCACTAGATGGATAATCAGTCCGGATGAGCACACAAACTCTTTCACCATCACAAACGCGCGAGATCATCTCTCACGATCCTTCCACCGGCGCGGAGAACGGTCGTGTGCCGTTGATGGACGCGAACCAGGTGGCAGAGGCAGTGAGCAGGGGCAGGATTGCTCAGCCTGCCTGGGCCAAACTTTCCTGTCGCGAACGTGCGCGCTTCATCCTTCGCGCTCGCGAGCTCGTGCTGAACCAACTCGAAGAGATCGCAAAACTTATCTCGCGCGAAACAGGCAAACCCGCGAGCGAAGCAATCTCGATGGAGATCGTACCCACACTCGATCTCATGTACTACTTCGCGCACAACACGCGGCACCTGCTCGATCGTCGCAAGATCGACATCGGCCAGTACAACTTCATGGCGCGCTCGTCGTACATCGTTTACAAGCCGCTCGGAGTTGTCGGAATAATTTCGCCGTGGAATTTTCCCTGGGCCACACCGCTCGACGAAGTCGTGATGGCGTTGATGGCTGGCAATGCCGTGGTCGTCAAACCGAGTGAGTTGACGCCACTCACTGCATTGAAAATCGCAGCGGTCTTCAAACAAGCACAACTACCCGAAGGACTACTCCACATCGTTACTGGCGACGGATCGACAGGCGCTGCACTCGTTGAAGCAGGTGCTGACAAGATCATGTTCACCGGCAGCGTAAAGACCGGCAAGCGTGTTGCCGAAGCGGCTGCAAAACATTTAACGCCGGTGGTGCTCGAGCTCGGCGGCAAAGATCCGATGATCGTGCTCGAAGACGCTGATCTCGAAAATGCCGCGCGCGCTGCGATCTGGGGCGCGTTCTGCAACTCCGGCCAGGCCTGCGCTTCGATCGAACGTTGCTATGTACACGAGTCGATTGCAGAGAAGTTTACGGATCTAGTTATTGAAGAAACTCGCCGTCTCAAACAGGACAAAGCTTCAACTGACGCGATCGACATCGGCGCGATGACTAACGAACAGCAGTTGAAGATCGTCGAGGATCACGTGAGTGACGCTGTCGAGCGTGGAGCAAACGTACGCACCGGTGGTCATCGTCTCGAGAATGGCGGCGGTTGGTTTCATCAACCAACTGTCGTGACCGGCGTGGACCACTCGATGAAGTTGATGCGTGATGAAACGTTTGGTCCAGTGCTTCCGATCATGACTTTCAAGACTGACGAAGAAGCCATTCGCCTCGCGAACGACAGTATTTATGGTCTAACTGCCAGCGTCTTCACACGCGATATCTCTCGTGGTCGTCGCCTGGCCGAACAGATCGACGCCGGCACAGTGATGATCAATGAAGTCGTTTACACTCACGCGGTGGCGCAAACACCCTGGGGCGGCGTCAAGCAAAGCGGATACGGCCGCACTCACGGCCGTCTCGGATTGCTCGAATTAGTCTGCGCGCAACACATTCACGTCAACGCCCTGCCGGTGCTGTCGGATGTCTGGTGGTTCCCGTACACGAGGCAGGCTGGGGAGCTTTTTCGGGGCTTTGCCAAGCGATTTACCACCGGCTCGGTGCTCAGCGCCTCGCTGCTCTTACCACAGTTAATCCGCCGTTATTTGGATCGGCGGGCCTAATAGTTGTTTCTACGTGAAACACGGAGACCGATAGTGTATACTCCCGGCTCCCACGTACTACCGTAACTCGTAGCTCCCATAGCCCTGATAAATCCTGGAGGAAATACCCTGTGAGAAAGATCCATGCTCTATTTGTGATTTTAATTCTGTGTACCGTTAATTTTGTGCCCTTGGCAGTCCGCGCTCAGAGCGAAACTGCGCTGCGTCAGCGGGCTGAAATCAGCAACGCCATTCACTTCGATAAAACTCCGAAACCTCTGCGCGAGATGTTTGATACCGGTGAACAACCGGAGCCTGCACGCGGGGGCAAGGACTTTGAACCAGGCCGGCCGAATCGGGTCGACAATCGCATCACACCCTTCATTGATCCTTTAGCGGATAAAGGCGTCAGCTCGCCCTCCGCTCTGGCTGAGATCAAGGCATCCACCAATGGTACGCCGGTCGATCCAAGCAATCGCGTGGCTCCGCCAGACACTACCGGCGACGTCGGCCCGAACCACTATGTTCAATGGGTCAACCTGCGCTACGCGATCTACACATTGACTCGAGATGCGAATAACCAGATCACCGGCTTCAACCTGGTGCCCGGATTTCCCAAAAACGGTAATACTATTTGGTCGGGATTCGGCGGACGTTGCCAATCTGATAACGACGGCGATCCGATCGTGCAGTACGACCAGTTGGCTGACCGTTGGGTTCTGACGCAGTTCGCTGTTTCTGCTACGCCATACACACAATGCGTGGCTGTATCGACTAGTCCTGATCCAACAGGAACCTACTTCCGTTACGCCTTCTCGCACGACAGAAGCTTTAACGATTATCCGAAGATGGGCGTGTGGCCGGATGCCTACTACATCACCTACAACATGTTTCGCAACGGCC
>DATEWS010000618.1:0-6873 GCA_035257785.1 Pyrinomonadaceae bacterium | reverse complement strand
CTTCAGCAGATAATCCGGATCGGCAACGATGCCGACGCTCGTGATGTCGTTTTCAAGCGGGATATACCAGAACCAACCGCCGCTGCCAGGCTCCGTGCGCAGCACGAGTGTCGCACCGCCATTAAGATCCGGTTCGCGATGCGCGTCTTTGAAGTAGGAATAAAGAACGGCCTTCTTGAGTTTCGGATCGCGCACGCGCCAGCGAAACTTATTCGAGAGCATCGCGGCTTGTCCGGTGGCATCGACGACAACCTTCGCAAAGAACTTCTCACGCGTGCCGTCCTGCATCTGCACTTCGACACCGACGGCCTTATCACCTTCAAACAGCACCTGTTTGACGAGGACGCCCTGATGGACCACCGCGCCCTGTTCGGCTGCGTGATCGATCAGCAGATGATCAAACTGCGCGCGTGTGATCTGCCACGTAACCGCACTCTCATGATGCACTGCCTCGAAGAAATAAAACGGGCGTGATTCCTTGCCGGCTGAGTTCGCAAACTGCACACTGTACTTGCGCACAAACGGGCTTTGCCTGAGTTTCTCGAGCACGCCGAGTCGCCGAAACGTCCAGTAAGTGTCGGTCATCAACGACTCGCCGATGTGATGACGCGGAAATATTTCTTTCTCGAAAACGATGACCTGGCGCCCTTCGCGCGCCAGTATGCCGGCAACGGAACTCCCTGCGGGTCCACCACCCATTACAATGACGTCGTAAGTATTATTATTCATGCGTAGCGTACTGTTCTTAGTTCAGGTTCAAAAAAATCGATCAGGAAATGATCCACTTCCAGAAGACCACGCCGCGTCAGCGCGATCGTGCCATTGTGACGCGCGAGCAGGCTCTTTTCTTCCAGTCCCTGGTAAACAGGACGGAACTCATTCCAAACATCAACACCAAACTTCTTCTGAAAATACCCGGTGTCGAGCACTCCGGTCTTTAACTGCAAGACCATCTCGCGAATCAGTCGCTGCTTTGCTGTCAGTGAAACGGCCCGCAAAAGCGGCAGGCGATCTTCGTTAAGGATGCGCACATACTCTTCGAAGTTGTGCGCGTTCTGAAAATTGACGCCGCCAAAATGTGAAAACGACGAAACACCGATGCCGATCATGTCGCCGCCATGCCAGAGCGCATCACGATAGATGAAGCGACAAGTCTTCTTCTTCGTCGCAACGATGTCGGTGCCCGCGATTTCGTAGTCGTTTGCAAGAAATTGTTCGAAGGCGTAATCCAGCCAGCCGCGTTTCGTGGTCCAACCCGCAATCGGCGAGGTCATGCCCTTCTTCAGGATGTCCTGCGAGATGACTGTGTTGTAGGGCAACTCCATCTGGTAGATCGTGACGGAATCGGGTTGCAGCTCGATCGCGCGGCGAATCGCTTCACGCCACTTGTCTTCCGTTTCGCCCATCATGCCCGCGATCAGGTCGATGTTGACTTGCGGGAAGTCGACTTCGCGTGCCCACTGGTAAGCCCGATAGACTTCGGCTGACAAATGCGCTCGTCCGTTGGCAGCGAGTATTTCGTCGTCGAAGTGTTCGATCCCGAGACTCAGACGCGTCACGCCGATGTCTTTCAGTGTTTCGAGTTTCGCTTTCTGCAACGTGCCGGGCTCACATTCAAACGTGACCTCTTCGGCGTTGGCCCAACTCACGTGTCGATTGAGTCCATCGACGAGATAACGCAACTGACGCTCGCTGATGTATGAAGGCGTGCCGCCGCCGAAATACGCGAACCGCAGTTGGCGTCCCTGAAACGCGGGCATGCCGCTGTACAGTTCGTTCTCTTTGATGAGCGCGTCGAGATAGACCTCGATCTCGGAAGCGTTCTTGTCGGTGTAGACTTTGAAGTAACAGAAGACGCAGCGCTTGCGACAGAACGGGATGTGAATATAAAGGCCTAGCGGATCATCGACTCGCGCAGGCTGGTTGAGCGCCTCAATTGCCTGCGGCACAAACTCCGGTTTCCACTGCGAAAACGGTGGATAATTGGAGACGAAATAATTTCCTACTTCGGTTCTGGTTTCTACAGCCATCGAGTCAGTCAATCAAATTAGCATCATTGGAATGATTTGGCCACGGATGACGCGGATCGGGGCACGGATTACTACGCATTGAGTACGAAGTAGGTTGCGCGCTTGTGATGAGCCGTTGTATAGAGAGTCGATGCCCCCTCGACCCCGGTCCACTTTCTCGGACGCACGCCACTTTTTACCGTACTTCCTGTTGCTGCTGGTGTTTGTCGTTGGCGTTTGGCTGATACTCGCGGCGGGTTCGCGTTTGGGACCAGTTAATCCGACATCAGTAGCAGGACCTCCCTCGAATAACGTTCTCTGGGAAAATTTCAGGACCCCACTCAGCATTCTACTGACCCAGATCATCGTCATCTTAATAATGGCCGGACTCTTTCGCAGGCTCTTCCGCCGCATCCATCAACCACCCGTGATGGGCGAGATGCTCGCGGGCATCGTGCTCGGTCCATCAGTGCTCGGACTCATTTATCCACCGGCGCTTTCATTTCTATTTCCGGCGTCGTCACTGGAAACACTGCGACAACTGAGCCAAATCGGTGTCGTGCTTTTCATGTTCATCGTCGGCATGGAACTCAACGTGCGGTACGTACGAGAAAAAGGATCCACGGCGGTGATGATCAGTCACGCGAGCATCGCCGTCCCGTTCTTGCTCGGCACAGCGCTTTCCATCTTTCTTTATCGCGAACTTGGGCCTGCCGGAACCTCGTTCAGCGCGTTTGCGTTATTTATCGGGGTGGCGATGAGCATCACTGCCTTTCCGGTGCTCGCCCGAATTCTTGAAGACCGCGGGCTGACGAATACCACACTAGGATCGATCGCGCTCACCTGCGCTGCCGTCGACGATGTCACTGCCTGGTGCATTCTCGCGCTCGTGATCGCCCTCGTGAAATCAACGGGGTTAGCAAGCTCCGCGATGACGATCGGTTTGACGGTTGTCTTCGCGTTAATGATGTTCTTTGTAGTGCGGCCCCAACTCGCGCGAGTGATCAAAGAGCCTGACTCGCAACTTCACAGACGCAGGTTGATTCCCCTCATTCTGGCGTTTGTGCTCGCTTGCGCGTTGCTGACTGAGACGATTGGCATTCACGCACTCTTCGGCGCGTTTGTCGCGGGCGTGGTGATGCCGCCGTCTACAGAATTTCGGAGCTTTCTTAAAGACAAGCTGGAAGCGTTCGGCTCCTATGCGCTGCTGCCGCTGTTTTTTGCGTTTACGGGATTACGGACGCAGGTCAGCCTGTTAAATGATTGGTACGGATGGTTGCTATGCGCGCTGATCATCCTCGTCGCGATTGCCGGCAAGCTCGGCGGCAGTATGTTGATGAGTCGCTGGACGGGAATGAGTTGGACGCAGTCGTTCTCAATCGGCGTACTAATGAATACCCGAGGATTAGTTGAACTCGTAGTGCTCAATATCGGGTATGATCTGGGCATTCTTCCGGCACGCATCTTTGCAATGATGGTAGTAATGGCGCTCGTCACGACGTTTATGACGGGCCCGCTTCTTTCACTCGTTAAGGATCGTAAGTAAAGGAGAACCGGCGATGGCAAGAAAGATATTGTTGACAGTCGCGGCGATCATGGCACTCTCATTGTTTGCCTTCGCAGCAACTAAACCAGACTTCAACGGCACCTGGACCATGGATCGGGCGCGTAGCTTTGGACTCCCGCCCGATATGAATCAAACTCTCGTCATCACGCAAAAAGAAGATCAGATCGAACTGGAAACAAAACTCATCCAGCCGAACAATGAACGCAGCGTGAAAGACACGTACATCCTCGACGGCAAGGAGCACGAGTTCACACCACAAGCACCGCCTAACCAGCCGCCACCAAAAGGTAAACGAACCGCGCAGTGGTTGCCGGGTGATAGAGGACTTCAAGTAACTGATGTGGTAACTGCCGAGACACCGAAAGGACCGGTGACAACGCAGACAGTGCGGAAGTGGACCATCTCCGGCCAGGGTGAGTTAGTTATCGACATGTACGTCGATAATCCAAACATCTCTTACGAGGCGAAGCGGATCTTTAAAAAGCAATAAAGGCCGCGAATAAACGCGAAAACACGCGGATCAGAATTTTTTATTTCTGATTCGCGTGTATTCGCGTTTATCCGCGGCTTATTTTCCGGAGATGTCGTACGCCACCATCTCGCTTGAATTGCGTACAAGTAATCGACCGCCCGCGATCGCGGGATAATTCCACGTTTGACCCTTCACAGCCGGGAAGCGCGCGACTTCGGTGTACTGGCTTGGCGTCGCGTTCACGAGCGCGACATCGCCCTGGTCGCTGGTCACGATCAAGTGATCACCCGCGAGAATAATCTGCCCGTATCCGTAGCGACCATTCTTCCACTTGCGCTCGCCGGTGTTCACATCCAGGCAAACGAGGATGCCTTCGTCGAGGCCGTAGACGTATCCGTTATAAAGAACAGAGCTATTAAACTTGTTCTTCATGTTGGTGTTTTCCCAAATAGTCGACGCCGTGAACTTATTGCCACTGCCCTTCACCTCAACGAGCGCTGCGCCTTTTCCATAGCCTGACGAAATAAAGAAACGATTCCCGTCGACCATGATCGGTTGCGAGACGTTGATGCCGTTATCAGTGTCCCACGAATACTCCCAAAGCAGCGCGCCATTCTCCGGCGCGAGTCCAACCACACGCGACGCGCTCACGACGACGATCTGGCGTCGTCCGGCAAGTTCAACCAGCATCGGTGAAACGTACGCCTGCGTGTCGCTGAGCACGCGCCAAACCGGAGCGCCGTTGTTCTTGTTGTATGCAACTACGGATTTGCCCGAAGTGCCACCCGGCAACACGATCACTTTATCGTCGACGATCAGCGGCGCTGCCGCCATGGCCCACGGAAGATTACTAGCCTGGTTGTCGGAAAGAATATTTTTACCCCAGATCACCGCGCCGCTATTCGCGTCCAAACAGCGCAACTCACCGGTCGCGCCGAGTGCATAAAGACGGCCGTTGTCCCAGGTCGGCGTGGCTCGTGGTCCATCACCGGTTGAGTCAGTGAATTCAGCACTCCACTTCTGCGTCCAGAGTTCGCGACCGTTGTTGACGTCATAAGCCGCGACTACTTCCTGGCTGCGACGTTGTTCGATCGTGTAGGCTTTTCCATCTGCTACGACAAACGAAGCGTGGCCGACGCCGACCGGCTGTCTCCACATTTCACGCAAGCCTCCGGCAGGCCAGTTCGTAGCGATACTCGCCTCCTCATACTTCCCATCGCGTCGCGGACCGCGGAAGTTGGTCCAGTAATTTTTAGCGGGTTCGGCGGGCGTTTGTCCGGGCGATGGACTCGCGCTGGCTGACGGACTGGGGCTCGGTGACGGAGCGACAGATGGTGCGGGCTGTGCTGCCTGTTCAGCCCGCTGTTTTTCAAGTTCCGCGTAGTGCGCGTCGTTCGCGCTGCTCCTGCACGCGATACCGGCGAGAACGATACACGCAACCAACGCTACGAAGGCAAATCTTCGAAACATAAAAATCCATCCTTATTCGTGAAAATCTACGGTTAAAAGTTAACACGAATTAGACGGATTTTTATTAACTTATGTTCCAATGCAATAGAGATTCTTTTCGCCGCGAATAAAGATCCGGCCGTCAGCAATCGCCGGCGACGCATAGACAGGCTCGCCGACGGAGTTGGTGCCGATGATCTCGTGCTTCGGACCCGCTTTCACGATGAACGTGTCTCCATCTTCGCTGGTCATCAGAATCTTTCCTTCAAACGCGACCGGCGAAGCTGTGAACGTTGCGGGAATCGGGATGCGACCACCTTCGTATTTCACTTCGCCAGTCTTCGCATCGATGCACGTGAGGATGCCGCGGTCGGTTGTCAGGTAAAGATAGTCGCCATAGAGAATCGGTGACGGCACGTATGCAGTGCCCTTCTCATATTTCCACGTTACATTCGGAGTGCCTGTCAGATCACCATTTTGACCAAGCTTGATTGCGTAAGCGATCTTCGCCGGAAACCCTGCGATCAGATACGCCATTTCATTATTCGCAACCGGCGAAGGAATCGCGTTGCTCTCGAGGCCCTTGTGACGCCACAGCTCTTTACCCGTAGCAGGATCGTAAGAAATCAGGAACTCGGTGCCACTCGTGATCAATTCCGCACGCGTCGCGGTTTTAACCAGCAGCGGCGTGGACCAACTCACCTGCACCTTGCGCGGCGTTTTCCAGACTTCTTTGCCGGTCTTCTTGTCGAGTGCGACGATGAACGATGAAGCGCCATTCTCTTCATCACACTGCACGATCACGAGATTCTCAAAAAGGATCGGTGATGTTCCCGTTCCCATGCCGACGGTGCCGAGATTCCCGAGTTGCGCTTTCCACGCGAGATTGCCTTTGAAGTCGTAAGCGTAGAGACCTTCCGTGCCGAAGAACGCATAAACGAGCTTGCCGTCGGTCGCCGGAGTTGAAGCAGCGTATGAACTCTTGCGGTGACGATTGTCGTACGGCGTGCCTTCCCACGCCGTCGACTGCCAGAGGATCTTGCCACTGTCGCGATCGATGCACAGGACCTTGAACGTATGTTTTTTATCGGCTCCGACGCTGTCGGGATGCAGAAACTCTTTGTCACCTTCAAGCACATGCTTTACGGCCTTCGCGCCGGGAACCACTGCCCCTTCAACTGCCGTCGTCAGAAACACTCGGTTACCCCAAACGATCGGCGATGAGTGCGAGCGACCTTCGATGGACGTCTTCCATTTGATGTTCTTGGTCGGACTCCATTCAGAAGGAAGGTTCTTTTCGTTTGAGATACCGGAACCATCAGGTCCTCGCCACTGCGGCCAGTTGCCTGCCGATGCAGTTGTTGCGAAGGAGCTGA
>DATEWS010000617.1:0-2541 GCA_035257785.1 Pyrinomonadaceae bacterium | reverse complement strand
TGTTTAGGTACGCGCTTCGCACTCGATTGCTTCATTACAAGCTCCTCCACTGTGTGTACATGATACCACAATCTATGTACACAGAGCCGAAGCGTGGGTGGAAATCAAATATGACTATCATTATCGTTAGTATCAGCGAGTGACAACGACCTCTTAGGCGCGGTCAAGATTCTCGAACACTCTGATTCTCACGTGCTGGTCCAAGTGAAAGGCAACCGCGCCTATCGACTCATAACGCGCACCAGGGTCGAGGAAAAAGTTCTCGAACTTCAATCAAGCAAACGAGAGCTGGCGGACGCAATCGTCAATGCCGACAACAGCGTGATAAGAAGCATCACGGGCGAGGACTGAAGCTGTTGTTGTCGTGTTGTCGTGAGGCTTCGGCTAAAAAGTCAGAGCGCCGAAGGCGCGAGATATGAAAGCCAGGGGCAAGCGCGAAGCGAAGCGGAGCGCGTCGCCCCTGGATAATCCAACAAACAAAGGATCAAGGCCTGAAAGGCTGAAATATCCGCGCAGTATTCCGCCCTTTCAGGCTGGGCGCAAAATCTATTGGTTAACCAGGGGCGACGTCCCGACAAAGTCGGGACTTGCCCCTGGCTTTCATATCTCGCGCCTTCCGCGCTCCGGTTCCTATTTACTGAAACTGCAAAACAGGAAAACCACTCGGGACTGATTTTGGAATCTGTTTCTTCAGGATCTCAGGCGTCGCTCGCCTGTCGAGTAGCGCGTTGCGCACGAAGTCTACGAGCTGCTGAAATTCGTCGTCCCTAAGTTGGATCGGAGTAACGAGAATCGGATCGACGCGCGTGAGCACCGATTCTATCGGACCCATTGGCGCCATCAAATCGGGATCGATACCCGCTGCTTCAGGATTGTAGTGACGAGCCGAAGCAAACACGTCGAGGTGATGCCGAATCGCGTCTTCCAGACGAGTGACAGCACCGTTGTGGAAAAACGCTGGTTGCAACGCCACGTTGCGCAGCGGCGACGTACGAAACTTATAACGATCGAGCAGGTTGCCGGTGATTTGCTCGAGCCCGAAATCTTCATTCTGTGCCGGTCCATCGAAAGATACGTTTCCGACTGCGGGCGCAATCTGCGGCACACCGATCACATGCTCTGAAAAATCACTGAACATCTCATTGGAGCTACCCGAAACCTTGTGACACTCTACACAACGTGCCTTGCCGAAGAAGAGTAATGCTCCTCTCTTCTGCTCGTCCGTCAGTGCGTTCTTCTGTCCTCTTGCAAACTGATCGATCGGGGCGTCAGCAAAGACTAACGAGAACTCGAATTCAGCGACCGCGAGCCCAAACATATCGAAAGTAATTGGTCCACCATCTCGAACTGAGGGAAAGATCTTCCCAAACAGTTTGCGATACTCCGGCACGTTGTTTATTCGTTTGAGCACCTCGTTGCGAATGTCGAAGTTATCACCCGGAAACGCGAAACCTGCGACTTCGACGCGTTCGGTCGGCGGAATGAAAGCCTGAGCAACGAGCAGGTGCGGCTGATACGAAAGCGTCAGTCCTTCCGGTAACGGGAACTGAAAGCCGGCACTGTTATCGAATGGGTCGTGAGAGAGAGCCGCAAAGCGCGAGTTCCACATCAGGTTCGGAAAAAACGCCGTGTTGATGACCATCGGCGTGCGTCGTTGATTGCGTGGCCCGGCGCGATCGGGACCGACGATGCCGTTGTTATCGATCCCGATCGCGATTGATTGAGAATCTCCAAAGCCGTTCGTGGGTGAGTGACAGCCGGAACAGTTGTTATCGTTATTCAACCCGCCGACAGTATCGAAGAACAGTAGCCTGCCGAGATCCACTAGTTGGTTATCAAGCTTGCGACCGAGTCGCGGTTCGAGAGTCGATTCAATCCGGCCAGTGAATCCATGCTGAGTGAGCACGGCCGCCAACTGTTCGTCGAGTGTCGCGCTGCTGCCCACGAACGTGCTCAACAACAGAAGTGACATCACAACGAAGCAGATTCTCATTGGTAAACCTCCACTCACTCCGCGCGCGGATTGTGTTGCTCAAACATGCCGTTCGGATTGTGCAGCCAAATCCAGGCCGTACATTCCCACAGCCCTACACCCTCGCTGTTTTCGCGCCAGAGATCCGCGCTGCCAGTGAATCCTTCCGGCGCCACCGCAGACATTGACAACGGCACTACATATTCCACGGCTACCAATCGCCAGCCGTCTCCATCGCGAAGATAGAGAAGAATTTCCGGTTTGGTTGGATCGAACACGCCGTCAAGCAACGACGGATTCAGCCAGTGACAACCCTCGCCTTCCTCGCAGAAGTTGAGATTGATGTAGCCTTCCGCTTCCGCCTGCTCAACGCGATGAAAGCGCGCCGTGGCATTTCGCGCACTGGCAAGATCGGCGAGGACTTGCGGTGAGAGTTGATCGGTTACGCTGGTTGCTGGTTTTCCCAACGTCGTACCAAACACTATTAACACGAGTATGAAGCTAACGAATGCTTTCATTTGAGTGTCTCCTTCTGAGTTTTAATTTGTTACCAGTGCCAAACTTGATCG
>DATEWS010000616.1:0-9557 GCA_035257785.1 Pyrinomonadaceae bacterium | reverse complement strand
CTCGGGGCCGGCTACTTCGGTGTGAACCAGCTCGAGGCCATGATCGATTGCGACCCGTTCAGCCAATTCCTGAACCCTTGCTGCAATCGATTCATTTGCCATTGCCATCTTCGCGGTTTCGCCCCAAAAGAAAAAGTGGGCGCGAAACCCACCGGACGAGACCCCGTGCCTTCGAGCAAGCTGTGAATTATACGGAAAGGGCGGGGTTCAAGCAACCGCGTACGGTTGGCCACAAAGATGCAGAAAACACACAAATCTTCATCTCGGATTCTGTGTGTTTTGTGCCTCTTTATGAATATGAATTCAGCTTCGCTTTCACAACCTCGCTAACCATTCGGCCGTCCGCGTTTTTACCGGCCAAAGCGGCCTGCGCTGCCTTCATCACTTTGCCCATGTCTTTCATGGAATTCGCGCCTGTTTCGGCGATGATTGCCGTCACAGCTTGTTCGATCTCTTCCTGCGACGCAGCCTGTGGCAGGTAAGTCTCAATAACGTCGATCTCCGCCTGTTCCTTGTCGACAAGTTCCTGGCGACCGGCTTTTTCGTACTGCTCGATCGAGTCGCGTCTTTGTTTGACGAGCGAACGCAGCAGCTTCTGCATGTCGTCGTCGTCCAGCTCTGAACCTTTCTCGATCTGGCGGTTCATCATCGCCGCCTTCACCATGCGCAGTGTCGACGTGCGGCTGGCGTCCTGCGCCTTCATCGACGCCGTTAGATCCGAAACGATCTGTTTGCTAAGAGACATCTTGAATCCTCCTCATTTAGCGTGGCCGTTTGACTGCGCAAGGTAGGCGCGGAGAAATCGACCAGTGTACGACTGCCGAATCTTCATTATTTCTTCAGGTGTGCCGGTGCCGACGACGTATCCGCCGGCGTCACCACCTTCGGCGCCGAGATCGATTATGTGATCGGCAGTCTTTACCACGTCGAGATTGTGTTCGATGACCAGCAATGACCCGCCCGCGTCAATCAACGCGCGAAACGCCGCGAGTAGTTTGTTGATGTCATCGAAGTGCAGGCCGGTCGTCGGCTCGTCGAAGATGTAGAGTGTTTTCGCGCCAGTGCGTTTGAGCAAATGTGCGGCGAGTTTGATTCGCTGTGCTTCGCCGCCGGAGAGAGTCGTGGCTGACTGGCCCAAACGCAAATACCCGAGACCAACATCGTCGAGCACCCGCAATCGATTCGTGATCTTCGGCACTTCACGAAAGAACGTAATCGCCTCGCGTACAGTCATGTTGAGCACTTCGTGAACGTTCTTGCCGCGATAACGAATGTCGAGAATCTGTTGCTTGAAACGCGTGCCCTTGCACTCTTCACAGACCAGTTCAACATCCGCGAGAAACTGCATCTCGACCGTAACCGTGCCGTCGCCCTGGCACACCTCACAACGTCCGCCGGGAAGATTGAACGAGAAGTGCGACGGATCAAAACCACGCGCCTGTGCTTCGCGCGTCAAAGAAAAGACTTCGCGAATCGCGTCGTACACTTTGATATAGGTGACGGGGTTCGAACGCGGTGTGCGTCCAATCGGCGACTGGTCCACAAGAATCACGTCATCGACAAACTGCCCGCCTTCGAGTTTTTGAAAAGCACCGACGTGGCCCTGCCAGTCCCCACGTTGTTTCTTCAGTCCGGCGTAGATGCAGTCGTGAATCAACGTCGACTTTCCGGAGCCACTGACGCCCGTGATGCAGACGAGCATGTCGAGCGGTATCTCGACGTCGATCGACTTGAGATTGTGTTCTGCCGCGCCCTGGATCGTCAGTCGACGTTTCTGCATTGTGCGGCGTTGTCGCGGCTCTTTGATCTCAGCGTCGCCCCTCAAATAACGCGCAGTCAAAGACGACTCATCAGCCAGCAGGCCTTTGAAGTCGCCTTCGTACATCACGCGACCACCGAGCTCGCCCGCAGCGGGACCGATGTCGAGTATGTGATCTGCGGAGCGCATCATCTCCGCATCGTGTTCAACGACGAGAACGGTGTTGCCGATGTCGCGCAAGTTCTTCAGCAGCCGAATGAGACGATCGTTGTCACGCGGGTGCAGACCGATCGAAGGTTCGTCGAGTACATAGAGTGCGCCGACAAGTGACGAACCGAGATTCGTGGCGAGTTGAATACGCTGAGCCTCACCGCCTGAAAGCGTTGATGCGAGACGATCCAGAGTCAGATAATCGAGACCGACTTCGACGAGGAATCGCAAACGTCGTCGAACTTCAAAAAGTATGCGTTCAGCGATCGCAGTCTGCTCGGTCGAGAGCTCGAGTGTGTCGAAGAACTCATCCGCGTCCTTGATTGAGAGTGAGCAAATCTCAGGCAACGTTCTGCCACTGACTTTTACGTCGCGTGCTTCCTGCCGCAACCGCCCGCCGCCGCAATCCGGGCACAACGTGTAGCCACGATACTTCGAGAGAAAGACGCGCACGTGCAGCTTGTACTTCTTCGTCTCCATCCAGTCGAAGAAGCCGCGCACGCCGGACCAATCGCCGCGACCTTCGATGATCGCCTGCTGGTCCGCGCGTGAGAGCTGATTGAACGGCGCCGTCATCGAGATCTTTTCAGCGCGGCAGAATTGTTTCAGCTCCTGCATGGCCCACTCGTGTTGGGGCTTGGTCCATGGTTCGATCGCGCCGTCTTTCAGTGACAAACCGGGATTGGGAATCACGAGATTGAGATCGAGCCCGATCGTGTTGCCGAATCCCTGGCACGTCGGACATGCACCGAAAGGATTGTTGAAACTGAAGAGACGAGGTTCGGGAGTGGCGTAGACCGTGTGGTCGTACTTGCACTCGAATCGTTCGGAGAACCAGAGTCGTTGCGGTTCTGCATCGGCGCTTTCGACGAGTGCGGTGCCGTGTCCTTCCTGGAAACAGATCTCGAGTGAATCGACGAGACGCTGGCGCACGTCGGGTCGCGCGACCAGACGATCGACGAGCACGTAAACGTCCTTAAAATCGTCGCGCACGTAGTCATCGGGCGATTGCAGTTCGATCGTTTGTCCGGCGAAGTAAAGGCGCGTGAAGCCTCGTTGCATGAGACTCATAAGGTGCGCGGTCAACCATTGACGTGACGACGCTGCTTTCTTTCGTGCAGACTTCTTTTCGGGCTCACTCAAACCGGCCGATGCCGGGAAGAGCACGTAAAACCGTGTGCCGTCGGCGAGTTTAGTTAGGACTTCATCCGCAATCGACTCCGGCGAATCGCGAGTCACCAGTCTGCCGCAAACACGACAAAACGTTTGCCCAACGCGCGCGAAGAGCAGTCGCAGGTAGTCGTAGATCTCAGTTTGTGTACCGACAGTTGAACGTGGATTGCGCGTTGAATTCTTCTGCCGAATAGCGATAGCCGGAGCGATACCCTGGATCTCGTCAACGTCGGGCTTGTCCATTCGCTCCAGGAATTGCCGCGCGTATGCCGACAACGATTCGACGTAACGGCGCTGTCCCTCCGCGTAGATCGTGTCAAATGCGAGTGAAGACTTGCCCGACCCGCTCACTCCCGTAACCACAGTCATCTTGTTAATGGGTATGGAGAAGGAGACGTTCTTGAGGTTATTAACGCGGGCTCCTTTAACTTGAATGGCTTCTTCAGGCATACAGACGAGAAATTGCGCGTAGACGAAAACCACTCATAATAGCGCGAACTGCCTGAGTCGCCAAATGAGGTATTAGCCACGGATTGAACGGATTTATAAACCCGATCTTTGCTGGAGATCTGTGTGATCTGTGGTTACAATGCCGCGCATGAAAACGTCTCGTTTCCTGCTGCGTGGATTTCGCCGCCCGCGCGAAATCGCCTGTTTTGCTCTCGGTAAGCTCGAACGCCAGGTGATGGAAGAGACCTGGCGACTCGGCGAAGTCACTGTGCGCGACATCTATCGCGCCTTCAACGAGCAGATCGCTTACACGACCCTGATGACCACGCTCGATCGTCTCTTCAAGAAGCAACTACTCGAGCGCCGGAAGGACGGTCGCGCGTTCCTGTACGCCGCCATGGTGTCGCGCGAAGAGCTCGATCGCGGCATTAAAGAAGACGTTGTCGATGGACTGCTGGGTCATGGCGCCGACGAGGTCGAGCCAGTGCTGGCCTGCATTGTCGACACGATCAGCGAACGAGATCGAGAACTGCTCGACGAACTCGATCGCCTGGTCCAGGAAAAGAAACGAGAGCTGCGCCAGAAGAATTAAATGTACGCGTTTCTCGGCATCACCCTTGTCCTCGCTCTGCTGCTGACAATCAACGCTTCGGCAACGATGCTGGCAGCGGGTTTCGGTCGCCTTTTCAGACCACTGCTGCGAAAATGCTCCGCTCGCACGCGCGCAGAGATCCTCTTTGTCATGCGGATCGGACCGCCGGTGCTCGCAATCATCGCAGTCGTCGTTTTCATGATTCCTTCGTACCTCGCTTACGAGCCGCATGCGACGGCTGAATCAGTCAGTTGGAAACTCGGACTGCTCGCGACATTCTCGGCGATTGGCGTGGGCCTCGCGATCTGGCGTGGACTCCGCTCATGGCTCGCGACGCGTTCGTTACTCAACGATTGGCTCGCGGCTTCAACTCGCGTCGAACTCGAATCGATCACAGTTCCGACTTTTATCCTGCAACACTCGTTTCCAATCATCGCCGTCGTGGGCGCCCTTCGCCCGCGACTCTTTATCGCGAATCACGTGTTTGAATCGCTGAGTCACGAAGAACTCGTCGCCGCACTTGCACACGAGTATGGACATCTCGCCGCCGGCGACAATTTCAAACGCTCCGTCATGCGCGTCAGTCGTGCGGCACTCTTGATCATCCCGTGTGGTCGCTCGCTCGATCGTGCGTGGAGTGATGCGTCGGAGTCGGCGGCGGATGAGTACGCCGCGCAGAAGAGTTCGTTAGTAGCTTTGAATCTGGCGTCTGCGTTGGTCCGAATCGCGCGGATGATCCCGAAAGGTCAACATCAAATACTGCCCGCTTCTGTTTCCGGATTTCTAGCTAACGGCGACGACTTGCCGGGCGTCAAAGGCAGAGTCAGGCGTCTGGTTGAACTCGCCAACGCGGATCCTCATCTGCTCGTCAGCAACGCTTCGCTCGTTCGTTTTGTGCCGTGGTTCGTGCTCACGCTGATGGTCGTGATCGCGATCACGATCGAAAGTCGTCCTCAAGTGCTTGCCGGAGTTCATCACCTCGTCGAACAGGTTGTCGTCGTCCTCAGTTAAAGGCCGCGGATGAACGCGAATCAGAATCCGCGGTCATTCGTGAAAATCCGTGGCTAATATGCCTACGGTGAGTGGTAGTAATTAGGTTTTAGTCTCACAATCTTCCTTCGACTCTAACCCTCAGAGGATCAAGATGAAATTCAACGGCTTACCTTCCTTGCTGCTGCTTCTCTCTGCTTTCGTGACGTTCACTGCGGCGCAATCGCCGAACACTGCGACGATGATCGTCATCGTCACCGATCAAAACGGTGCGGTGGTGACTGACGCGCGAGTGACAGTGCTCAATACCGCTACCGGCGCGTCACGCGAGGCAGTCTCAGGCAGCGACGGCCGCGCAACTTTCGCTGCCTTATCGTTGACCGGAACTTACAAAGTCACTGTCGCACGCGAGGGTTTCGGCACTGAAGAACGTCAGGATCTGTCGCTGCGTTCAGGGGAAACCGCGACATTGCAGGTCACACTGCTCGCCGGCTCACAAGCAGCAGAGGTCACTGTTTTCGGAACCGCTGAAGGCGTGCGCTCCGATCCGCAGATCGGTCTGCCTGTACCAAGCACGCGCATCGATGAGACACCGATTCTCGGTCGCAAAGTTTCCGCGTTGCCGTTGCTCAACTCGGCGTTTCGACAGGGAAAGGGAACCGGCGATCTCTTCGTCAATCAGGTCTACTTCATCACCGGCGCCGGCTCGCGTCGCACGACGACAGTCACACTCGACGGCGCGAACAACGATGAAGGCTGGGGTCGCCAGACGGCGATCGCCACGATTCCGCTGGGCGCGATCCAGGAAATGGCTGTTATCTCGAACGCGTTCTCGGCCGAGTATGGCTGGACTGCCGGACCGGCATTGAACATCGTCACCAAGTCGGGAACCAACAACGTGCACGGCGAAGGACTATTCCTGATTCGTCCTGGCGACTGGCAAGCCGAAACATTTTCGACCAACGGCTTCTGCCCGCCATCAGTTACTACTTGCGTCACGCCGTCGACGCTGCAAGCAATCAATCCCGTAGACATACCCGACGCGCTTCAGCAGTACTCAGCGACGATCGGCGGTCCAATAGTCCACGATCGAACTTTCTTCTTCGCCACTGCCGACTACACGCATCAGAACCGCACCACTTTTCTTTCGACTTCGTTGCCGGCGTTCGTGTTGCCGGCAGACGGCAATCTCGCGGTCACAGGTCATTATCGCCAGTTCCTCTTCGATGGCCGCATGGACCATAAGCTGACGTCGAATCAGAATCTGATGTTTCGCGTGAACATCGACCGATTCTACGATGACAATCCGCAGGATGCAGTCGGCGGTACAAACGCGCCGAGCGTCGCGCGTCGTTATTCACGCCGCTCATGGTCCACCCAGGTCAATCACACCGGAGTCATTAATTCGAAACTGTTGAACGAGGCGCGCTTTGCTTATCTTCACGGCGATCCAGTGACGTTGTGGGAAGCGCAGAATCTCTCGACAACCTACACGCGCGCCGGTGCGGTGCCATTTACGATTGGACAGTCACGCGCTTCAGATCTCTGGAGTCATCAGTTGCAGTTTTCTGACACGCTCTCGTGGTCGTTGGGCAAACATTACCTGCGTTTCGGCGGCAGCATCGTCCATCACCGCTCGGGTGGAACCGGCAGCGAGCCCGGCACTGCTATCCTGGGAACGTTCACGTTCCGCAACACTACGACAGCTCCGTTTGGACAACTGACGCTCGCGGACGTGCAGAACTACACGCAGCCGATCAACTTCGGTATCAGCAGCTACGATCTGCCGCAGTGGCTCAACACCGGCTTCGTGCAGGACAACATTCATCTGCGCAGCGACCTCACGTTGGATCTCGGACTCCGTTATGACCGCCAGACGCTCACTGATGCGAAGGCCAACTTCGCGCCACGTATCGGTTTTGGATGGCACCCAAAAGGCGATCCACGTCTCGTGTTTCGCGGCGGTTACGCGATGTACTACACGCAGATCCGCTCCAACGCTGTCGCCGGCTATCTCGTGAACGGCCTCGACGGCTTGACGACCTATACTGCGACACCGGGACAAACCGGATTTCCAACTTGTCTGGTCGGCTCGTGTCTTCCGGTTGTAGTCGATCCGGAGACCATCCCCGCTTCGCAACTACCTGCGCGCGATATCACGATCCGCGCCGGCTTGCGCGATTTTTATCGCCAGCAGTTTGCAGCAAACGGGCTAAACTTCGATCTGCTGCCAAACTACCCGGACAAGCTGGTGAATCCGCGTAGCCAGGTCTTCACCTTCGGCGGCGAACGTGAATTCTTTAAAGGAATGTTCTTCGGGGCCGACTACGTACACCAGCATTGGTCCAATCTCGATCGCACTGTTGACTTGAATGCGCCGACGCCGTACGACCGTGTTGCGGCGCCCGTTCGATCGGTTGCCGATGCGAACAAGACACGACCAATCGCTCCGGTGAACGGCGGCGTGCGCCAGGTTAATGTGATCATGAATCTCGGCGTTGCCGATTACGATGGTTTGCAGACGCAGTTCAGTTACCGCGGCAATCGCAAGATGTACGCGTCAGTGAGTTACACGTTGTCGAAGGCAACGAACACTTTTGAACCGGATGGCAACGGCATCGGACCAAATGAAAGTCACATTAGTGCACTCGGCGAACTCGAGCGTGGTCCAAGTGTGGTTGATCAACGTCATCGCGCAGTCATCACGTTTCACTACCGGTTCCCGTTCGATATTACAGGCGGCACAGTATCGATGTTTGCTTCGGCGCGTCCCTTCAACGCTACTACGGGTGTGGATAATAACGGTGACGGCATCAACAATGATCGTCCGAGAATTGATGGTGTGCTTCTCCCCAAGTCGGCGTTTCGCGGCACCCCAACTTCGGACGTCGCAGCTTTCGTGGAGAAGCGTTTCAAGTTTTCAGAAAGCAAGGCGATCCTGCTGAGACTGGAAGGATTCAATCTTTTCAATCACGGAAACTTTCTCGGGCGTGGTGTAACAGTGTTCGGACAGGGGCAGGTTGCGGTGCCGACGTTTGGGCAATTCGTGGGTGCTGTGGGGACGTCGTCAAATGCAATCCCGGCATTCGCGAACATCGACCCGCCACGAATGTTTCAGGTCCAGGCTCGCTTTACTTTTTAGGCCACAGATTTACGCGATACACGCGGATTAAACTGGGGGCGCTGTTTCTTCGAAGGGAAGATCGGGTTGGTAGCTCTTGTCGCGTCCAGCGACGTAGAGGCGCATCGCGAACCAAAGAATTCCGAGTGCTACTGCGATCCAGATAACTGTCCAGAAGATCGGCGGGACACCGGTCGCATTGGCCATGTTCACTGCGTCAGTCTGCACTGCTGGTCCCAATGAGAATGGGTTTGCCAGGGAGAAGACTATCTTCAGATCGTAAAGCGCATTCAACACACACTGCACTGCGAGGAAGCTGACGAAGAACGTCGCGACTTTGGCACTCGCAAATCTCGCGATCAAAAACAATCCCACCGAGATGATCACTCCGGCGAGTAACGTGAACGGTATTCCTGACCATGCCTGGATCCAGAAGATCGGCTTGATCAATCCGAAGATCATAGTCAGAGCAAAAACGTAAATCGCACAGGAGAGCAACACGATGCGCGCGGCGACCGCTTTGCGAATCAGCACCAGCAACAACGCGCCAAAGATCATCGAACCGACGTAGCCCGCGCTCGAGATCAAGACTTGTGAAAACAGTCCACCCTGCGTGGTGTAAGTCTCGCCGCTGGCGTTCGTCGCCACGCTGAGACTCCAGACTGAGTTGCCGGTGAGTAGGGCCGCGAGCGCGTGTCCGCCTTCATGGATGAAGGTCACGAAAATTCTGAACGGGTAAGTCAGAAATTCAGCGAAGGGAATGAACCATAGGACCACCGAAATAGTGGCCGCGATTAGCAGCGTCATTGCCTGAGGTCGCGCGTCGTTTGAAAGCCTTAATCTCATTTTCAACTCTCCGGTAACCGGCGGGACTTTTGGCCTATTCTAGTCCCCTCGTGATTAACGCACAATGGAGCCGCGAGGTTCCAGAACAGAAGGGCAGGAGCAGCAGACAGGAACAGGCAGCGCTGTCCCTGCTCCTGCAAACTGCTCCGGCTGCTGTTTCAGCTTCTCTCATAATCTCCCGACTTCCCGCCGGTTTTACTCTCCAGCCGAACGTCGGTGATCGTCATGCCTTTTTCCAGCGCCTTGCACATGTCGTAAACAGTCAGCGCAGCCACTGAAACCGCCGTGAGCGCTTCCATTTCGACACCAGTCTGCGCGTTTGTCGAGACCTCCGCCCGAAGCGCCACACCGGTCTCCTCCAGCATCGCCTGCACGTCGATATGCGTCAACGGCAGGGGATGGCAAAGCGGGATCAG
>DATEWS010000615.1:0-9260 GCA_035257785.1 Pyrinomonadaceae bacterium | reverse complement strand
GACCTGCTCCTGCTATCTGCTCCTGCTCCTTTTTATTCAGTTGAGACCTGGTCTTGTTTGTTGAGTGCGGCGTGAAGGGTGTGCCATGCCAGCGTGGCGCATTTGACGCGGACGGGGAATTCGCGGACGCCGGCGAAGATTTTTAAGTTGCCGAGATTGTTTTCTTCTGTTTCCTCATTGAGCTCGCCGGTGACCATTGAGTGAAACTCGTTGAAAAGGTTTTCAGCCTGTTCCTTGCTCTTGCCTTTGACAGCCTGCGTCATCATGCTCGCTGCGGCTTTTGAAATTGCACAGCCTGAGCCTTCGAATCCTACATCCTTAACTAATCCATCTTCGAGATCGAGATAGACTGTTAGTTGATCGCCGCAGAGTGGGTTGTAACCTTCAGCGCTGTGATTCGCGGTTTCGGGCTTGCGAAAGTTTCGCGGCTTCTTGTTATGGTCGAGGATTACCTGCTGGTAGAGCTCGCTTAATTCAGACATGGGTTAACTAAAAATCTCGATCACACGTTCGATCGTACGCGCGAGCACGTCGATCTCTTCTCTCGTGTTGTAGAAGGCAAACGACGCGCGCCCCGTGGCCGGCACATTAAACCTCTGCATCACCGGTTGCGCACAATGATGACCGGCGCGAACTGCGATGCCTTCCTGGTCCAGGATCGTGCCGATGTCGTGTGGATGGATGTCGTCGATCACAAACGAAAGCACACTCGCTTTGTTCTTCGCGGTGCCGATGATACGTACGCCTTCGATTGCTGACACGCGTTCGGTCGCGTAACGCAATAACTCAGCTTCGTAAGCAGCCGCGCGTTCTCGTCCGATGCTGTTCAAATAATCGATCGCGGCGCCAAGTCCGATCTGCGATGCGATTGCGGGTGTGCCGGCTTCGAACCTGTTTGGCGGATCGGCGTAAGTTGTTTTCTCGAAAGTAACGGTCTTGATCATGTCGCCGCCACCCTGAAACGGATTCATCTTTTCGAGCAACTCGAGTTTCCCGTAAACGATGCCGCTGCCAGTCGGCGCAAACATCTTGTGACCTGAGAATGCGTAGAAATCGCAATCCAGATCCTGCACGTCAACGGGCATGTGCGGCGCCGCTTGCGCGCCGTCGATGAGCACCGGCACACCGTACTTGTGTGCCTGCTCGATCATCTCCTTGATCGGATTAATCGTGCCGAGTGCGTTTGAGACGTGCAACACTGCGACGAGCTTCGTGCGCTCGTTCAAAAGACCTTCGTACTCGTCGATCAGCAACTCGCCCGCATCGTTCATCGGAATCACGCGCAGGCGCGCGCCCTTCTCTTCGCAAAGCATCTGCCACGGAACGATGTTGGCGTGATGCTCCATCGCCGAGATGATGATCTCGTCGCCTTCACCGATGAACTTACGCCCGTAGCCGTGCATAACGAGATTGATGCCTTCAGTAGCGCCGCGCACGAAGATACATTCGCGCACGTCACGCGCGTTGATGAAACGTTTGACCTTTTCGCGCGCACCTTCGTAAGCGGTGGTCGCTTTTTGGCTTAGGTAGTGAACGCCGCGATGAATGTTTGAATGTTCCTGCTCGAGATAAATGCTGCCGCGATCGATGACTACCTGCGGCACTTGCGAAGAGGCGGAGTTGTCGAGATATACGAGCGGCTTGCCGTTGACAGTCTGCTGCAACACGGGAAAGTCAGCGCGAATGCGTTCGACGTCCCAGACCACTGACTCCAATGTTGATAGTGTTCCCGTACTCAAGGTTAGAACTCCAACAAGTTTTTCACGCGGCGGCGCAACGGCGCAACGAAGAGTTGCCAGTTCTCAACGCGTTTTCGCTGCGCCGTTGCGCCGCTGCGTGAAAAATTAATTCCTCACTTAGCCTCCAGGCTCGTGTGCAACTGTTTCAATACAATCTGGTCAAGCTCGGCCCTAATCGACTCGAGCTTGATCTTCGCAATCACTTCTTCCGCAAAGCCGTAGGTCAATAGGCTACGACCGAGGTCGGGACTGATCCCGCGCGTCTCCAGGTAAAACAGTTCTTCCGGATCGAGCTGGCCCACCGCCGCACCGTGTGCGCACTTAACATCGTCTGCGTAAATTTCGAGTTGCGGCTTCGTATCGACGCGCGCCCTGTCCGACAACAGCAGGTTCTTGTTTGTCTGGATCGCATCAGTCTTCTGCGCGCCTTCGCGAACGAATATCTTGCCGTTGAAGACTGCGCGCGCGTTGCCGTCGAGAATGCCCTTGTACAACTGGTGACTGTTGCAATGCGGCTGCTTGTGATCGATGACCGAGTGCGTGTCGGTGTGTTGATCTGAGTCAACCATGTAGAGACCGTCGACTGATGTCTCCGCGCCTTCATGGTCCATCACGACGGAAATGTCGTGTCGCGATAGTTGTGCGCCGAGGTTGATCGAGGTCGTATCGTAACGGCTGCCGCGACCGAGCTCGGCTGAAGTCATCGAAACGTGGAATGCCTTTTTACTTTCGCGTTGCAAACGATAGTGCTCGAGGTGCGCCCCGTCTTTGAGCACGATCTCTGCGATCGCGTTGGTGAAGTAGCGCTCTTCGCCGCTCGATACGAAGTTTTCAATCACGGTCGCGGAACTGTGTTCTTCTGCGACTACGAGCACGCGTGGGAAAGTAGCGCTGTTCGCAGTTCCACCGATAAACGTGATCTGCAACGGTTTCTCCAGCTTCACGTTCTTCGGGATGTAAACAAAAACTCCCGACTGGATAAAAGCCGTGTTCAGTGCAGTCAGTCCGCTGTTGTGATAACCCGCGTTACGCGCGAGATACTTGCGAATGATCTTGTTGTAGCGCGCGTCATCAACCGCGCTGAACAGATCGGTTGCAACAACATCTCCGAGACCGGTCGTGACAGATAACTCTTCGTTGAGAAATCCATTCACAACGACAAGGTGAGCGCCTTCGCTTTCTGGATATGCATGCCGACGCACGTCCGCATCGAGTTGATCCGCACTCGTTACCGGTTCAAAACTCTCCTTCGCGAGCGTCGCCAGGTTCGTGTACTTCCATTCTTCGTCTCGAACCGAAGGAAACCCCAACTGCTCGAAACGATCCATCGCACTACCGCGCACGAGTTCCAGCCACGGGGCCGCCGGCGAAAGCTCACGCACACTGCGAAACGCCGCCTGATAACTGTTTTCTGACTTGACGAGTTCCGTAACCATTACTGCGCCGGTGCGACCGCTCCTTTTCCGTTGTCTGCCGTCTTGATCCAGTCGTAGCCTTTCGATTCGAGCTCCAGCGCCAACTCCTTGCCACCCTCGCGAACGATGCGGCCGCTGGAGAGCACATGCACAAAATCCGGCACGATGTAGTTCAGTAGTCGTTGGTAGTGTGTAACTACGATGATCGCGTTGTCAGGTGTCAGTAGTTGATTGACGCCATTCGCAACCACGCGCAACGCATCGATATCGAGTCCTGAATCGGTTTCGTCGAGCACGGCGAGCTTCGGTTGCAGCACAGCCATTTGCAGGATCTCGTTGCGTTTCTTTTCGCCACCCGAAAAGCCTTCGTTGACAGAACGAGTCATGAAACTCGCTTCCATCTCGACCACCTTCGCGCGCTCTTTCAAAAGATCCTTGAACTCGAGCGGGTCGAGCTCTTCTTCACCGCGATGCTTTTGCTTTTCGTTGTATGCGAGACGCAGAAACTGTGCGTTTGAAACACCAGGCACTTCGATCGGATACTGAAACGCCATGAACACGCCTTCGCGCGCGCGTTCGTCAGGCGGCATCTCCAGCAGGTTGCGGCCCTCGTAAATGATCTCCCCCGCGGTCACTTCATACTGCGGATGTCCAGCCAGCACTTTTGCGAGCGTCGATTTGCCGGAACCGTTTGGTCCCATGATGGCGTGAATCTCGCCCTTGTTAACCGTCAGATCTATGCCTCTGAGGATCTCCGTCCCGTCAATCGCCGCGTGTAAGTTTCGAATCTCTAACATCCAATCTCCTAAAGCGAACTATCCACAGATTACGCAGATTTGATCTTAAGAATCCGTGTAATCTGTGGACGGTTTTATCCCACACTACCTTCAAGCTTCAGACCCAACAATCTCTGGGCCTCGACCGCAAACTCCATCGGCAACTGCAAAAACACATCCTTGCAAAAGCCGTTAATAATCAACGACACGGCGTCTTCCTGCGAGATGCCCCGTTGCTGTAAATAGAAAAGTTGTTCTTCGCTGATCTTCGAAGTCGAAGCTTCGTGCTCGACGCTCGACGTGTTGTTCATCACTTCGATATACGGAAACGTGTTCGCGCCGCAGGTTGAACCAATCAGCATCGAGTCGCACTGCGTGTAGTTCCGCGCGCCTTCAGCCTTCGGCATCACTTTCACGAGCCCGCGATAGCTGTTGTTTGATTTGCCGGCCGCAATACCCTTCGAGATGATCGTCGAGCGCGTGTTCTTGCCGAGGTGAATCATCTTCGTGCCGGTGTCGGCTTGTTGCGCATGATTCGTCAGTGCGACCGAGTAAAACTCACCGATCGAATTGTCGCCGGCGAGAATGCACGACGGGTATTTCCATGTGATTGCCGAACCTGTTTCGACCTGCGTCCACGAGATCTTCGAATTCTTACCCGCACATTTGCCGCGCTTCGTGACGAAATTGTAGATACCGCCGCGTCCTTCTTCATCGCCCGCGTACCAGTTTTGCACCGTCGAATACTTGATCTGCGCATCGTCGAGCGCGATCAGTTCAACTACCGCGGCGTGCAACTGGTTTTTATCAAACTTCGGCGCCGTACAGCCTTCGAGATAAGAAACGTACGAACCTTCCTCCGCCACGATCAACGTGCGCTCAAACTGTCCCGACTCCGCGTTGTTGATGCGGAAATATGTCGAGAGTTCCATTGGACAGCGCACGCCCTTCGGAATGAAACAGAAACTTCCATCCGAGAAGACCGCGCTATTCAACGCCGCGAAAAAGTTGTCGTTGGTCGGCACGACCGAGCCGAGATATTTTTTGACAAGCTCGGGATAGTCTCTGATCGCTTCAGTGAACGAACAGAAGATCACGCCGTGCTTCTTCAGTTTCTCTTTGTAAGTGGTCGCCACCGACACCGAATCGAATACCGCATCGACTGCAACGCCCGCCAACTGTTTCTGCTCACTCAATGGAATACCGAGTTTTTCAAACGTGCGCAGCAGTTCGGGATCGACTTCGTCAAGACTCTTTTTCGTCGCCTTCTGCTTCGGCGCGCTGTAATAGATGATGTTCTGGTAGTCGATCGTCGGATAGTCGATGTTGGGCCAATGCTTCGGCTCCGTCATCGTCAGCCAATGTCGATACGCCTTAAGCCGAAACTCCAGCATCCACTCGGGCTCGTTCTTCTTCTCGACGATGAGACGAATCGTGTCTTCGCTTAAGCCGCGCGGAATTACATCCGACTCGATATCGGTTACGAATCCGTATTTGTATTCCTGTTTAGCTAAAAGTTCTGCTGTACTCATCAGTGCCTTCTAAAGTCGATTATCTCTTTGCTTGATTCCGTGAATTTGGTGCAGGGCCGCGTCGACGTTTGCTTCCGTTCCCAACAACTGCGAAAGCGTGATCTCAGCGAGCGCGTTGTCGACGATCTGGTGCAACTCGACGATCACCGGGCGAATGCCGCAATCGCCTGTATGAACACACGCGTCGAGCACGCCTGCGTAACTCTTGCAGTGCGACTCCGCTGGTTCGCCTTCGAGTACGCGTATCACCTGGTTGAGTCGAATCTCGGACGCGGGTCGCGCGAGCGAGTAGCCGCCTTTGATTCCGCGCGTCGATTGAACCAGTCCCGCTTTACTCAAAATCCACAGTAACTTGCCGGCGTTGGCGGTCGAGATGCCTTCGAGACGCGCGAGCTGCCCGAGCGTCAACGACTCGCCCATCACTTCCGCGCGGGCTAGTTGCAGCAGGCATCGCAGGCCGTACTCTTCTTGAGATGAGATCTTCATCGCGCGCCTAAACCATTAACCGTAGGCATCTTAAGCTAAACCTTACTTTTAAGTCAAGATTAGCCGCGGATCTGAGCCGATGGACGCGAATCACGGAATTAGAGCTTGAATTCGAAGTCGATGTAGCCGGCGATACGTGCCGGTCTGTTATTGAAAATTGAAGGCGGGAAAGTCCAATTTTTAGCCGCGTCTTCGGCTGCCGCGCGCAACATCGTAGGCCCTTCTGAGTTGGTGATCCAGACTTTTCCGTTCTCATCGACGATGGCGAAAACGCGGACGGTGCCGGTTACGTTGTGGCTCTTCGCCATTTGCGGGTAACTGGGCGACACGCGCTTGGTTTCGCGGCCACTCAGCGAGCCCGCGCTGACCATTTGCGGCTCAGCAGCAGTCGTAGCCGTGGGAGGAGTCGGCGCTGGTGATGACTCGGCGGTTTCCGCTGGTTTGGTCGCAAACGGGTTGGGAATCTTGTTCGTGAGCGCGTCGAGAGCCTGAGAACGACCCAGTGCGATGGTTTGAAACGGCGATGAAGCCATCTTCTCTCGCGCTGTGAGATATTCTGTCTGCCACTTGGCGCGGTCGTCGTCATTACGCGCGAGCTGTAGTCGAACGTTGAGCACGTCTTCCAACAACGCGAGCGCGTCGTAGGATCGACCCGCTTCTTTCGAGATCTCTTGCCCTTGCGCGATTATGCGTTCGAGCAAACC
This sequence comes from Pyrinomonadaceae bacterium, assembly GCA_035257785.1. Lineage (GTDB taxonomy): Bacteria > Acidobacteriota > Blastocatellia > Pyrinomonadales > Pyrinomonadaceae > PSRF01. The sequence continues at coordinate 2,608 of DATEWS010000615.1, read as the reverse complement.
GCGAACACGCTCGAGATCAGTGTTTGCCTCGACGGGAAGATTAGCGTCGCTGGTATTGAGTCCGTAATTGCGATAACGAGCAAGGTGCGAGCGAATGCCGTTGATTGTCTGGCCGACTGCCGCAAAGTAAGTGCGAATCGACTCATCTTTTTGCGACGCGCGCGCCTGGAAAGCCTCTTCCACGAGCGCCTGCGAACGGCCATAGTTTCCGTCTTCCAGGTAAACCCCGAGCAGCATCAGCGTCGCGGCGTTGCGTAGCGTGACGTCTTTAACGGAGGCGCGGACGTTTTCCAGTTCGACGGCGGCGGCTTGCAGTTGATGAACTGCTGCCAGGGCACGTGCACGTTCAATCTTTTGTAACGCGGGATTTGGGGCCGAAGCATCTTCGCTGGAGCCGTTGGCCTGCCCCAGCGTCAGTACGGCTGAGATTAGGATAAGAACTGTCGGGAAAATTCCATGTATGTACGGGCGAAACGAAAAAGACCTCAAATTGTTTTGACTCTCCCTGAAACACAAAAGCGAGCCTAATGCTCGCTTTAGGTTGGTATCAATTTGACGAGACCATTATGGCCGGAACCGGGCCAATGAGGCAAGAGGGGGTTGTCTGGAAGTCTGGAATCTTACGGAATCAGGTCGAAAGAGTCCTGTAGATCGTCAACATCCGCTTTCCGCATCAGCTTTCGAATATTTTCCTGGTGAGCATTCATGTTAATTGAGAGCGTGTGTTCTGCGCTATCTCGGGAGACTGACCAAAACTTCGCAGTCTTGCTTTCTTTGACGATGGTGTTGAGTATCAATCGCACTGACCGATTTGACACGTGGAGGTTAAAGTCACGTCCGACATTAGGGAAGTAGAAACCTGAAAACCACCAGCCGGGTGTCGTCAAAGCCTGAGTCTTCATCACGGCTGAGAGTTCGGGCGTATCGACCAAAGCTTTTTCGACATCCCACGTTGTGGTTCTCTCTTCGATCGACAATGTTCCGATCTCGGTGCCCAGGACCTGTTTCACGATCGGATCCTGACGGCCCTCTTTCGGAAAGACGTTAACGACGCCATCCTTGATTTCCCACGCATACTCTGGATGCTCGGTCACAACTCGATTCAACACTTCTTCCAGCGTGGCTTTCTTGAAGTCCATTCGCAGCCTGCCGAACCCACTGCTATTCATGGCGACTTCCAGCCCAATCGGAATGTCGTACCAGAGCGAAAGATCGGACAGCAATCCCCGAACACCGTACCCTCGAAGCCGCACATCATCGAGGTGCCTCGATGCAAGGGGCTGACTTGTTTTGGAATCCGCAGCAATCTCCTGCGCCACGGCAAAATGAGCGAAACTCAAGAACAGGATAAATGCTATAGCGAGTCTTCTCATGGGAAGAGTCTAACTGTCTATGGTGGCTTTGAGTGTACAATGAACCCGAATGGATTCACTACCAGGTGGCGACTTAATTCGTGCGGGGATCCAGGACCTGCACGACCAGCGTGAAACAATCCCAGCTTTGCTGGTGGCAATCGGAGCGCCGAAATTGCGGCATCTAGGTCTGGAACTGCCTGCATGGTTACCGTCAAATCCGGAACATCGTCTTTATGATCTTTTATCCGCAACTGAACCCGACTCGGCCCATTCCAAGTACAACGCTTTAATCAGAAGATTGGTCAGCTTTGAGCGAGCGCTTCCATGCGTCAAAAAGTAAATGCCGAAGCCCTCAAGAAGTTTATGGAGGCGATTGGGCGTTCTGGAAGAAAGAACGCCCGAATTTACCTTGTCGGTGGCGCAACAGCAGTGCTTCTGGGTTGGCGAGACACTACCATTGATATTGATCTGAAACTGGTGCCCGAGGTCAACGAGGTGCTCAAAATCCTTCCGCAACTCAAAGAGCAGTTACATATCAATATCGAACTTGCCTCCCCCGATGATTTCATTCCAGCACTACCGGGATGGGAAGAGCGCAGTGGTTTTATCGGTCGTGAGGGCACCGTGGATTTTTTTCACTACGACTTTTACTCACAAGCACTAGCTAAAATCGAGCGAGGCCACACCACTGACCTACTTGATACGCATGAAATGATTGAACGCGGACTTATAGAACCATCTCGGTTGTTGGAGTTGTTTTCGCGTATTGAGGATCAACTATACAAATATCCAGCGATCGATGCCCAAACTTTTCGCAGGTCAGTTGAGCAATTCATACAGAATCTTCCTCAAGATCAGTCCTAACCTGCAGTCAATCGCTACGGGGCGGCCGACGTGCCGAGGCTCTTGATGATCTTGTCGCGAAACGTGCGGGCGTCGCGTTTGATGGCGGGCTCGTTGAGGGTTAAGAGACGACGGTTGCGCATGACGATGCGGCCGTTGATAACTACGCTCTCGACGTCCGCGGCTTTGGTGGCGTAGACGAGATCGGAGTAGACGTTGTAAAGCGGAATTTGATTTAGCGTGTCGCGATCGATTACCAGCAGATCCGCGCGCTTCCCGGTTTCAAGTGAGCCGATCTCTTTTTCCAGGTGCAACGCCTCTGCGCCGCGAATCGTGGCAAGCTCAAACGCCTGCTGGGCGGAGATCACTTTCGGATCGCCGCTAAACACTTTGTTCAGCTTCGCGACCGT
>DATEWS010000614.1:0-2399 GCA_035257785.1 Pyrinomonadaceae bacterium | reverse complement strand
CTTACAGCTGCGGTGCCGCCCGGATTAAAGATGTAACTATCGCGAGCACGAACCGCGAGATTCGGCTGACGCGCGCGCACTCTGATCGATCGTCTCTGTCCCGGCTGGGGCGGACGTTTCGGATAGTAACCGATGCTGTACTGGCGTCGCAGTTCTTCGGCGACGTTCGCGAATGCGTAGGACATGTTCTGCAACGAATCGGCGTGATACTCACGACCGCCGGTGTTGTTAGCCAACTCCATCAGGTACTGGTTTGCTACCTCGTACTCGTCTCGTTGCCTGCGCGGAGGCGGATAACCACCACCACCGCCGCCACCTCTGCGTCCATTACCGTTCCGGCCGCCACCGCCAAAAATGCCACCTAGAATCTGTCCCCAGACATCATTCGGGCGTCCGACCGGATAGTTCATCACATTCATGTCGTCCGAGGTGTCGTACTGCACCGGATAGATCAACGCATCGAGCTCCTGCGCGTCCATCACGTTGCTCTCGAAACTGGCGCGACGACTGGTCGTATCGACACCGTCAGTGAAAAGCACGATCGCTTTTCGTCCCTGAATGCGGCTCAACTGTTGGTTGATAACCATGTCGACTGCGTCGTACAAACGCGTGCCGTCGTCAGTCTTGGAGCGCTGAATCGCGCGATTGAGTTTGTTGCGGTCGGTGGTGAACTCGCTCAGGATCTTGATGTTGTCGTTGAAGGAGACGACCATTACCCGATCGTCCGGACGAAGTTGGTTGACGAAGCTGATCGCAGCGTCCTGAATGTCTTCGAGTCGAAACTGAGTCGACGGGCTCGTGTCGAGCATCAACACGACCGAGAACGGTTTGTCGACTGACTGGAAGAACGCGACTTCCTGCTCGACTCCGTCTTCCCAGATCCGAAACTCTTCCTTCTGCAGGTTTGGAACGTAACGGCCGTCACGATCCATCACGCTCACCGGGATCGTCACGAGCGTTGTGCTCACGCGGATGACGTCGCCCGCATCGACTTCTTCAGGGCCAGTTGGTCCCTGATCTTGTTGCGCTTGCGGTTTGCGATTGTTGGGATAGTTTGCGCCACCGAGTACGGGCGGCCTGCTCGGCGCCTGCGTTGGAGTTATGACCGTGGGCTCAGTTGTGCTGGTCGATTGACCGACGCGTCGAGGGCGCCCTTGTCCAAGGCCAATACTGAAGGACATTGAAAACAGGGAGAGGAGCGATAGGAAAACAAAGAATTTTCTCATAGTAAGCTCCGGGTAAATACACGGGCGCGACGAATCGACTTGGGTGCGTTGTCGGGAAGTTTGGATGCTCGCTTTTTTAAGCGAATCCGGGAGAGAACCCGCCTTGTCCGAGAGCAAGAATAACCTCCGGGCGGTTATGAGGCAAGAAATACAGGGCCTATTCTTCGGTTGAGCCGGCAGTGGCGGTCGAGAGGGCGTTCCAGATAAGAGGCAGCGTCCCCCAGGTTTGCCCGCGATGCTGGGGGCGAAATCCGAAGAGAACGATGCGGCCCTTGCCAACGCCTACCTCGGCCAGTGCGATCTGGCCGGCCAGGTTGTCTTCACCCAGCAACCAGCCACTCATGAGTAGGTTGTCTTTCGCGTAACGTGCGACGACGCGCACATTCGCGTCCGTCGTCGGTGCAAACGCTGAGCTGTTGATGAAGTATGCGGGCAGGCTTGCCGGTAACGTCGCAGCGATCGGGTTTTTGTTGTCCACTTCAAGTGCGACAACCGACCCGGGACAATAAAACTCCGACGACCTCACGCCTTCGAGGACGTTGCGCAACGGCAGGTTGAACTCTTTAATCGCGAGGTCGCAGGCGTTATCAAAGCAAATCAGCATCCCGCCGTTCGTGACAAACTCTTTCAGGTTTTTGATGCCTGCTTCGGTGATGCCGCCGGTGTACTCGGCCGGCAGAGTTCCAGGTGCATTGCCGTTCACGATCTGCGTTGCTGCCTGTGACGGGAGAATCAGCGCATCAAACTTCGCGTTGAGCGATCCGTTACGCATATCCGCGTCGCGCACCGACGTGTAAGGGACGTTGAACGTGTCGAAGACGTAGCGCGTCCAGCCTTCATCCATGTTGCCCATCGAACCGCGATAGATGCCCACGCGCACGGGTTGTTTCACGGGGTTTTTGATCGGCGACTCGTCACCTTTTTTCAACGGCAGCGCAAGATCGGCGCGGACTTCGTTCGCATCTTTGAGCAGCGTCAACTTGCGCTCGCTTGCGGTTTCTTTAATTGCGACCACTGCGGGCGCATCGATATTCATCTGTAACGGCAGCGTCCATCCCGCAACGTCGTAAGGACGTTCAGCTTCACCTTGCGCGGTTAGCCTGTTTGGATAGATTTGCGGCTCAAAGAGTGCCAGCACATTGGTTCGTTGTGGCTGCGCCAAAAAGATGATGT
>DATEWS010000613.1:0-12266 GCA_035257785.1 Pyrinomonadaceae bacterium | reverse complement strand
AACTTTGGCGGCTGGTTTAATCGCCAGCATCGTGAAAGCCGGCGCTATGAGTGGCTCGAAGTCTTTAATTTCGCACCGCGCGAATGGCACGGGTCACACGCGCTTAAGACCGGAGCGAATATCAGCCGCACTGCTTTCAACGGCACGGACAGAAGCAGTCCGGTCACGATCTTTGGAGGCATCGATCCCAGAGTTCAAATAATTGAGTTTGTTGGTGACGGCGTTCTCGACCGGGAGCAGAACGAATTTTCGGCTTTCGTACAAGACAAGTGGATTGTCAACTCGCGCGTAGTATTCGATCTGGGCTTGCGCTACGATCGCGATAGCATTGGCAACAATCATAACCTGGCGCCGCGTTTGGGCTTTGTTGCTACGCCGGCTGGCAGCGATCGGACTGTCGTGCGCGGTGGCGCCGGTGTCTTTTACGACAAGATTCCTCTAAATGTTGGTTCATTTGAGCAATATCAAAGTCTTCGTGTGAACACCTTTGTGGATTTGACTTTGGTCGACAGGCGGCTGCTTCAAAACACCGCACCCGCCGATTTGCAAAATCCCTATTCTTTCGCGTGGAATCTGCAACTCGATCACGAGGTTAACGCGCGACTTTTGGTACGCCTCGGTTATGAAGAACGAAGCACACGCCGCGATTTCGTACTCGAACCAACGGCAAATGCTCTTCTGTTGGAGAATGACGGCCGTTCGCGTTATCGCGAGTTTCAGGCGTTGGCGCGCTTTCGTTTTCAGGAAGGTCGCAATATCTTTCTGTCATACGTGCGGTCGCAGGCGCGCGGAAACTTGAACGACTTCAACACCTACTTCGGAAATCTTAAGCATCCGGTAATTCGTCCGGACGAGTATGGCAAACAACCTTTCGACGCGCCGAATCGTTTGTTATTTTGGGGCGACTTTGCGTTGCCGCACGAACTTGTGCTGACTCCGGTCGTCGACTGGCACACGGGGTTCCCTTTTTCCATTGTTAACGGGGCACAGGATTTTGTTGGACCACGCAATGAAGGCGGGCGTTTTCCGCAACTGTTAACGCTCGACGTGCTCGTGATGAAAGCACTCAAGGTCCATTTTCGCGGCAAAGAGCATAAGGGACGCGCGGGGTTTACAATCTTCAACATCACGAATCACTGGAACCCGCGCGACGTGCAGAACAATATCGCCAGTGGACAGTTTGGGACATTCTTCAACAGTCCCGATCGCAGTGTGCGACTGAAGTTCGAATTCGTTAAATATTAATCCACAGATTACGCAGATTATTTTCTAATCTGTGTAATCGGTGGATAAAAGGACCATCCATATGAAAACCTTGCTTGTATTTGTCGTCTTGCTATTTCTCTGCCAATCGGTCATGGCCCAGAGCGAGACGCCGTCGAAGTTTGAACCGACGAATGACGGCTTCAACTACGTGCGTCGCACCGTGGAGATTCCGATGCGCGATGGCGTCAAACTTCACACCGTCATTTTGGTTCCCAAAGGCGCGCGCAACGCTCCAATTCTGCTGACGCGCACGCCATACAACGCCGACGAGTTAACTACACACGCCGACAGTTCCGATCTCGCTTCGATCCTGACCGGTTACGACAACGCCACCGACGTGATCGTCGAAGGCGGCTACATTCGCGTGGTCCAGGACATTCGCGGCAAGTACGGATCAGAAGGCGATTACGTGATGAACCGCCCGCTACACGGACCGCAGAACCCGACGAATGTGGACCACTCCACTGACACTTACGACACCATCGATTGGCTCGTGAAAAATATTCCCGAGACAAATGGACGCGTCGGCATTCTCGGCATTTCCTACGACGGTTTTCTGCCTTTGATGGCGCTCGTCAATCCGCATCCGGCGTTGAGAGTTTCGGTGCCGATGAATCCGATGGTCGATGGTTGGATGGGTGACGACTGGTTTCACAACGGCGCGTTTCGCCAGCAGGGCATGAGTTACATTTACGATCAGCAAGCGACGCGCCGGAACGAAATCAAATGGTGGACAAGCCATTTCGACGACTACGATATGTTTATGGAAGCGGGTTCGGCAGGCGAACTCGGTCGTCGTCGCGGACTCGAACAGGTCGGCTTCTGGCGCAAGATCCTTGAGCATCCGAGTTACGACGCTTACTGGCGCGATCAAGCGGTCGATAAGATTCTGGCGGCACAACCACTCAAAGTTCCTGTAATGCTCGTTCACAGTTTGTGGGACCAGGAAGACATCTACGGCGACATCGCGGTGTACAAAGCGATCGAACCGAAGGACACAAACAACGACAAGGTGTTCCTGGTGCTTGGACCATGGCATCACGGCCAGGAGATTCGCGAGGGCAGCGCGCTCGGCGCAATCAAGTTTGACAGCGACACGTCGCTCACGTTTCGACGTGAAGTACTGCGGCCGTTCCTCGATCAGTATCTCAAAGAGGGCGCACCCAAAGCTGACGTTGCCCCAGTGACTGCGTTTGAGAGCGGGACGAATAAATGGCACCGTCTGACTTCATGGCCGAGAGGTTGTGAAAATGGTTGCGCGATCAAACCGACTCCGCTATATCTCAACGCCGGTTTGCATGCGGGTTTCAACGCGAAGTCATCGGCGCCGGGTTACGAGGAGTACGTATCGGATCCAGCAAAGCCGGTGCCGTTTCGCGCGCGTCCGATCGATAACGCCAGTTGGTCGCGTTGGCTCGTTGACGATCAGCGCGAGATGTCGGGCCGCCCGGATGTATTGGTCTTTACTTCGGATGTCTTGAATGAGCCTCTGAAGATCAGTGGCGAGCCGATCGTGAACTTGATGGCTTCAACGAGTGGAACTGATTCCGACTGGGTCGTGAAGGTGATCGATCTGTATCCGGCGCAGGTTGCGGGACAGCCAAACATGGGTGGTTACCAGTTGATGATCTCTGCCGACGTGTTTCGTGGTCGTTATCGTGAGAGTCTGGAGTTTCCGAAAGCGATCGCGCCCGATGTGCCGTTGCTGTATCGCTTTGCTTTGCCGACAGCGAATCACATGTTTCTGCCGGGGCACCGGATCATGGTCCAGATTCAGTCGAGCTGGTTTCCGCTCTATGATCGCAACCCGCAGACGTTTGTGAAGAGCATCTTCTGGGCCAGGCCCGAGGACTACAAGAAAGCGACACAGCGCATCTACAACACACCGGGCAAGGCGAGTTTCATCGAACTGCCGCTGGTGACCAAGTCCGGGTCATGAAGAAAGGTTTCACGCAAAGACGCAAAGTTTACGCAAAGGCACTAAGAAGAATGTGGTTTGCGTGAACTTTGCGTCTTTGCGTGAAACAGGAGTTACGAACATGAAACTTCCACTCCTATTACTACTCGTACTCGTCCCATTCTCATCTGCCGTCGCCAAAGACGAGATCACGAAGGAGCTGATCACCTCAGGCGGCAAGACGCGGGCTTACTATCTGTACGTTCCATCCACCGTCAAAGAACCGGCGCCGTTGATCATCATGCTGCACGGCTCGAATCGCACCGGCGTCACGCTCGTCGAAAAGTGGAAGGACCTCGCGAAGAAAGAAGGCATCATCATCGCCGGCCCCGACGCCTCGAACTTAAAAGGCTGGGCCTCGCCGCAGGATGGACCAGACTTCCTGCGCGATCTCGTTGAAGAATTGAAGACGAAATATCCGGTGAACCCGCGTCGCGTCTATCTCTTCGGTCACTCCGCCGGCGCAGTCTTCGCGCTCGAGATATCGTTGATGGAGTCGCAGTACTTCGCTGCCACGGCCATTCACGCCGGCGCGCTGCAAAAAGATGACATGAACTTGATGGACCTCGCGAAACGAAAGATCCCGTTCTCGATTCAGGTCGGCGATAGCGACGAGTTTTTCCCAGTCAAGATTGTGAGAGAGACGAGCGACGCTTTGAAGGCGAAAGGATTCACGGTCGATCTGATCGAGATTCCCAATCACGATCACTGGTACTACGATCAGGCCGCGAAGTTTAACCAAACCGCGTGGAACTTTCTCAAGAAATACGAACTCGACGTCGACCCCTTCTACCAGAAGTACAAGTGGGACCAATAAGGAGCCCTGAAAAATGCATACACGAATCGCCGTAGTTGCACTGTGCTTAACTGCCTTGCTCACCGGCTATCAACCTCGTCCAGCCTTCACACATAACGCAAACATCGACGACTACAAAGCGAACATCGTCGCCGACATTGACAAGATGGCGAAGCAGTCGCAGGTCATGGTCGACATGGTCTTCAGTTTCGGTGAACTCGGATTTCAGGAAGTCGAGACCTCGAAGTACCTCACCGGCATTCTCAAGAAAGAAGGCTTCAAAATCGAACAAGGCATCGCCGGCATTCCCACTGCATGGATCGCGACGTGGGGCTCAGGTAAACCCGTCATCGCTCTCGGCTCGGATATCGATTGCATTCCGCAAGCGTCGCAGAAACCGGGTGTCGCATATCACGATCCGCTGATCGAAGGCGCACCCGGTCACGGTGAAGGTCACAACTCCGGCGTGCCGCTCAACATCACCGCCGCGATCGCAGTGAAGCGACAAATGGAACGCGCGAAACTTCCCGGCACGATCAAGATCTGGCCGGGCGTCGCTGAAGAACTACTTGCCGGCAAAGCCTACTTCGTGCGCGCTGGAATTTTCAAAGACGTTGATGTGGTTCTATTCACGCACGTGGGGAACAATCTCAACACGTCGTGGGGCCAATCGTCGGCGACCGGTCTTGTCTCGGTTGAATATACATTCAAGGGCGAGAGCGCCCACGCAGCCGCTGCGCCGTGGCAAGGCCGCAGCGCTCTCGATGCCGTCGAGTTAATGGATGTTGGCTGGAACTTCCGTCGCGAACACCTGCGACTGCAACAGCGATCGCACTACGTCATCACTGACGGCGGCGATCAACCGAACGTAGTGCCGCGAGTCGCGAGTGTTTGGTACTACTTCCGCGAGCTCGATTACGAACACATCAAAGACCTGCGCGAGATCGGCGACAAGATGGCCGAAGGCGCAGCGTTGATGACTAACACGACCGTGAGCTCGCGCGTGCTCGGCTCCGCCTGGCCGCAACACTTCAACAAACCCGTCGCCGAGGCGATGTATGAAAACATCAAGCAAGTCGGTCTGCCGCAGTGGAGCGAAGCCGATCAAACACTCGCGAAGGCGTTGCAGAAAGAGATAAAGGCGCGCGAGCAGGGTTTGGCTAAAGAGCTGTTGCCATTGGCTGGTCCAGTCACGGATGAAGGGCGCACTCGCGGTGGCTCAGATGACATCGGCGACGTGTCGTGGAACGTTCCGACAGTCTCGCTGCGTTACCCGTCAAATATTCCCGGATTGCCCGGTCATAACTGGACCGACGCGATCGCGATGGCCACTCCAATCGCGCACAAAGGCGTGACCGCCGGCGCGAAAGTGATCGCCATGACGATGCTCGATCTGTTAACTAAACCTGAGCTGGTCCAACAAGCGTGGACCTACTTTCGCGACGTGCAAACAAAGGACACGAAGTACCAGCCATTGATCTCGCCTGACGACAAACCGCAGACATGGCTGAACCAGCGCACGATGGACACGTATCGCGAACGCATGCGGAAGTTTTATTACGACCCGTCGAAGTACGACACATATCTCGAGCAACTCGGGATCAAGTACCCAACGACACGTTAAGCGAGGAGTTATCGATGGCTGAATTGAAGACGAAACAAACTGACGCGAGCGTAAAAGAGTTTCTTAATCAGATCACTGACAAACAGAGACGCGACGACTGTTTCGCGATCGTGAAGATGATGGAAGAGGCGACCGGCGCGAAACCAAAGATGTGGGGCGCGAGTATCGTCGGCTTTGGCAGTTATCGCTACAAGTACGCCAGCGGACGCGAAGGTGATTGGATGATGACCGGCTTTTCACCCCGCAAAAACGATCTGACGATCTATCTCATGATGGGCATGGAGCAGCATCGCGAGTTGATAGAGCAATTGGGAAAACATAAAGCGAGTAAAGGATCGTGCCTCTACATCAAGCGACTCGACGATGTTCACGTGCCGACGTTGAAAAAGTTGATCAAGGCGTCAGTTAAACAATTACGCGAATACCAGAAGTCGCAAAGCAAATTCTGAGGTGTAGCCAGTTCACTGCAATTCGGCGCATAATCATGCAACCCTTTTCCCCCGGCAAATCTGCGACGAGGTGGGAACAATGGAAAAAAGCCGGCTGGAACTAATCGAGAAATACATCATCAACTTTCTCCGCGAACGAGGCCATACACGCATCCTTGCTCGCGATCTCTTCGGGAGCACAAGCGTCTACGCCAACGCCGATATGGTGCGCGCGCTCGAAGATCTGGAAAAGCATGAACGATTGCTGGTGCGCCACACGACCGAAGGTAACGACTACATATCGTTGACTCCACAGGGAATCGCATACCTTGGTCTGGAAGAAGTTGAAGTTGAAGACGAGTTGCCGGCGTTGCCTCATCCGCCAAAAAGCGCGACGAAAATGGTGTGATAAAAAGTAGTCCTCGGAGTATGAAAGTTGTAACCCCTATCCTCTTGTTCTTAATATTCTGTTTTTCCACAGTGGCGCAGAGCCCTGCGATCGAGGGCAACTCTCTCGAAGAAGTACGTGACAAGCGCGCCGCGCTGCTGGTGGTGTTCAAATCACGTGTGATCGATGTCGATGTCGGCGATCGCGAGCGAGCCATCATCGACGACGTTTTGAAAGCGGACCCCGAACCGAAGGGTCGTTATCGTTGGGTCTACACGCAAATGGCGAAGAAACTCAACAAGTACATCAATAAGTACAACAGCCTGAGTCCGGCAAAGTCGCTTTCGGAAGCTGACTACGTGATCTTTTTCAATGTGGTTGAGTTTCGACGGATTCTGGACACGGCTTATCCCTACGGTGAACTGTTTGTGATCGTGAAAGGTTCACCGGAAAAACTAAAGCCGCCGCACGTCGTCTGGAGAGCGCGGAAAGTCCTCGTCGCAGAGGACGCCATCGGCGATTTGATTAAGGATCTGAAAACTCTCCGCGGTGAAACTTGAGCCAAAAGGCAAATAAGGCAACAAAATAAAATTTTTGGTTTTGTGCTTTTGTGCTTTTCGTGGCTAAGGAGAAAAATGCTGACACATATCGTGGTTTGGAAGTATCGCGACGACATCGAGCAGTTTGCGCGTGAAGAACATGTGAACCTGTTGCGCCGGCTGCGCAAGATTATCCCGGAAGTGCAGAGTCTCTCCGTCGGGTTCGACACACTGTTTCTACCGCGCTCTTATGACACCGGTCTCGTCGCCATCTTCGCAGACCAAGCCGGGCTCGACGCTTACACGGTCCATCCCGAACATGTTAAGGTCGCGGAATTTGGCAGAAGCATCAGCGAGCATGTTGCTTCTGTCGATTTCATCGACTGATCCATGCGCTCAAAGAAGTTCATCTTCTTAGTTCTCCTCGTACTGCTGCTGATCGCGCAGACTCCGTTCATATACCGTCGCTATAAACTCCGGCGTCTAAGCGCGGAGATCCGGCAACTCAACTTTGAACGCCACCCAACCGAAGGTTTCAACGAGTACAAAGGTGTGGTCCATGTGCATTCGTTTCTTGGAGGTCATAGCAGCGGCACCTTTGCGGAGATCATTTCGGCGGCTCAGGCGAATCAGTTGAACTTTGTAGTCATGACCGAGCATACCGAGAAAGAGTTTGACACGGCGGCGATGACATTGAAGGGAATGCACGGTGGCGTGCTCTTCATCAACGGCAATGAGGTTAGCGCTGCGAATGGTGATCGAATGCTTGCTTTGCCTGGTGATGTTTCGATCGCTGCCTACCCGGAACAGTTTCTAGACTGGAACACGCCGGGGCTGGATGGTGTTGAGGTTTACAACGTTTTTACAAACGCGCGCCGAATCAGTCCGGTGCTCGCGTTCTTTGATGTGTTGTGGTCCAAGCGAAGTTATCCCAACCTGATATTTGCTTTGTACATTGCACGCCCTGATGAAGCGTTGAAAAAGTGGGACCAGGCATTGGCACGGACAAGGTTGACTGGAGTCGCAGGTAACGATGCTCACGCGAACATCGGCGTCAGTTTGCAGGACAGTTCGGGCCACACGCTGCTCGGGATCCAACTCGATCCTTTCGAGGTCAGCTTCAGGCTTGTCCGCTTGCACGTGTTGCTCGAGCAGAACCGAGCGCTTGATGAGAAGAGTTTGCTGGAGGCATTGCGTGCAGGACACTGCTTTATCGGTTTTGATTTTCTCGGCGACACGTCAGGGTTCTCGTTTGAAGCAGAGAACGCCGGTGCACGAAAGATTCAGGGCGATGAGATCCAATTGAATGGCGAGACGCGGCTGCGCGTGCGGACGCCTGTCGCAAGCCGGATCGTGATTTATAAGGACGGCGCTGTATTTTCGGATGAAAGCGGGATTAGCACTAAGGATGTGGCTGTCACGGACCGTGGCGTCTATCGCGCTGAGATCTACTTGCCGCAGCTTGTCGACGCGCCGTGGATACTCTCGAATCCGGTCTACGTGAAATAGGTCCAATAGGACGGGTATTAATCTCGCGCTTTAAAACGGTTTCGCCCCACGGGGTGCCCTGCTAGCTGCCCTGTGGGGCGACGAACCTTAGCCGGAAAGCTCCAGCTTACTTGTCTTCGGAAGCGGTGCGTACGTTCACCGGAGTACTGTTGAAGGTCTAGTGTTTGACCTCTCTCCCCTCATAAGCTCCAAGTGTTAGGAACTGAGGAGTACAGCCTTCCACACACTGTTTTTTCAAGTCCGTTCAGTCTAGGCCTTGAGTGCCCGGCTGTCAAGTTTCAGCTTGACCGAACGTGAACCATACAAGCTCGCAAATTGGTAAAATGCCAGTCACCCAAATGGAATTCAAAATACCAACGCCGCGCAACTTCAGCTACCGTCGCACCGTCGCAAGCCACGGCTGGTACCAACTGCCGCCATTCGCTCTGGACACAAAAACGTGGGAGTTGAGCCGTGTCATCGACCTCGGAACAAAGCCTCCAGTCACTGTTTTTCTGACCGGCCTTAGAAACCACGTGCGCGTCACGACGGCGCGTCCCCTCAACAAGTCGGAAGCCGCCACCGTCCTGCGCGATTGCCGGCACATACTCCGCCTCGACGATGACCTCAGCCATTTCTACCAGGTCACCGGAAACGATCCGGAGTTTGCCTGGATTGGCGAACAGGGGGCCGGGCGCCTGCTGCGCTCCCCCACCGTCTTCGAGGACCTCGTGAAGATGATCTGCACTACAAACTGCTCGTGGGCGCTGACGTTAAAAATGGTTCACGGACTTGTCGACAACCTTGGGCGGGAGACAAATGACGGGCGCCGCTCGTTCCCGAAAGCCGATGCACTTGCGGCAATGCCGCTGAACTTTTTTGTTGACGAAGTGCGGTCTGGTTATCGCGCGCCCTACCTCAAAGAACTGGCCGAACGCGTCGCCTCAGGTGAGCTGGATGTTGAAGCATGGCTCGAGAGCAATTTACCGACTGCCGAGCTCATCAAGCAGATCAAAGGCGTAAAAGGCGTTGGACCGTATGCGGCTGAGAATCTTTTGAAACTGTTGGGACGTTACGATGGTCTCGCTCTCGATTCATGGACGCGAGCGAGATTTTTTCAGATCAGAAACAACGGCAGGAAAGCAAACGACAAGAAGATCGCGCGCTACTACTCACGGTTCAATGAATGGCGCGGCCTCGCGCTCTGGTGCGACGTGACTCACGATTGGTTATAGCCACAAAAAAGCACAAAAGGCACCTTCAAAGATCTCGCGAGAGCTTTTATGAAATGTGCCTTGTGCTTCTTTGTGGCTTACAGCCAGCTTACTTGTTAAAGACGAGCGTCGAGTCCTGCGCGCCGCGCGGTGACTCAGAGTGACGAACAACGGTCAACACCTTGCCATCGCTTGACAGCGAAAGTTTATCCGTCGTCGTAGCAGTCACTTCGTTACCATCCGGTGTCTGGAACATATTTTTGCTGACCAGCTCCAGCGTTTTGCCGTCGCTCGATAACGTCGCTTTGCGGGCGAACTTTCCACGACCGGCTTCGCCTGTACTCTCGGTGCCGTCAAGGTTGTAACTGCGCGGTCCCATCATTCCGCCGCCCATGCCACGACCGCCACCACCGCCGCCTCCCGGAGGACCACCAGCAGGAGCACCGGCCGGAGGAGGACCACCCGGACCGCCCTGACCACCACCGCCCTGAATCTTCTCTTCGACAGTGATCTCTTTATCAGTTTGTGTAATTACCCAGGACACGCTCTCCGCGTTCTGGATTCGTTGGGAGAGACCCTGGCTCTTGCTCTTATCAAGCGTCCAGGTTCCGGCGAAGTTTGGCGCAGCAGCGTGCGCAGCCAGAGCAAACACAAGTGCGCTTGTCAGGCCCAAAGCAAAAAGCAACTTTCTCATTCAAGATCTCCTTCAGTGTGTTTGGATTATTACGAGAGAGTGAAGTCTACCAAAACAAGTACGAAAAAAGTGTAAGCGAATGTAAAGATTTGTATAGAGAAGGTAAAGAGGGAACCTTCGCAACTTTAACCACGTTAACCGTGATGAAATTTGCCATAAAAAAATTGCGAGTGGTGTTAATCCGCAGAGAGAGCCACCGTTAACCAGACAGTAATCCAAACGCAAGGAGAGGCAGTAATGAAGTCAATCGTAAATCGCATGTTGGTAGTGATGTTGGTCGGCGCACTCACAAGTGTGGCTGCGTTCGCCAAAGTTCGTAAGCAGAGAGTGACCTTTGACAACGACATCAAGGTAAACGGCACCCTGGTCAAAAAGGGTACCTATGATCTCAAGTTTGACGACGAGACCGGTCAACTCTCGATCGTGAAGAACGGCAAGACCGTGGCGCAGGCGATGGCGCGCACCGAAGATCGTCAAAAGAAAGCCGGTGATTTTCAGTTGAGATCGGAAGTCAATGGCGGTGAGACGCAACTGATTGGCGTCACCTTTGGCGGCTCCGACAAAAACGTCGTGATTACCAACGGCGGAGCTACTACAACGGGTAACAACTAAGCGAAGCAACAGCGGTTCCCCCTGCGCCCCGAAGCCTGAGAGTTTCGGGGCGCATTTTTGTTTTCTCCGCGGTCTCTGCGGATCTCTGCGTCCTCTGCGTTTTAAAAATGCTTTCAACGCAGAGGACGCAGAGAGTTTGATGATTCGTTCCGTTCTCGATAAGCTTGCTCAAAAACGGAGAACAAGATGAGATACAGGCGCTTCGGCCGCACTGGTTGGGAAGTTAGTGAGATCGGGTATGGAATGTGGGGGATGGCGAGTTGGTCCAACTCCGACGACGATGAATCACTCGGCTCACTACAGGCGGCAGTCGATCACGGCTGCAACTTCTTCGATACAGCTTACGCTTACGGTAACGGTCGCAGTGAAGGTTTGTTGGGCCAGATCGTGCGGTCCAATTCCGGTAAGCGTCTTTACACTGCTTCAAAGATTCCGCCGAAAGATTTGAAATGGCCCGCGCAGCCTGAATCGACGTTGATGCAGTCGTATCCACCGGACCACGTGGAAGAGTATGTGCATCGCAGTCTGGAAAATGCCGGGTTGGACCAGTTGGACCTGATGCAGTTTCACACGTGGAGCGACGACTGGATGCGCGACGATCGCTGGTTCTATCGGCTCGACGATCTGCGCAGTCAGAAATTGATCAATGCGATTGGCATCAGCATCAATCGTTGGGAGCCGTGGAATGGCATACGCGCGGTGCATAGTGGTCAGATCGATGCGGTGCAGGTGATCTACAATATCTTCGATCAGAATCCGGAAGATGAACTGTTTCCCGCGTGTCGCGAGATGAACGTTGCGGTGATCGCGCGCGTGCCGTTTGACGAAGGCACACTCACGGGAACGTTGACGAAAGATAGTCGCTGGCCCGAAGGCGATTGGCGCAACACCTACTTTGTTCCGGAGAATCTGATTCCGAGTGTTGAGCGAGCGGATGCGGTGAAGAAGACGCTCGAGGAATGGAATCGCGAACGTTCGACAAAGATCACGATGCCGGAACTCGCGCTACGCTTCATTCTCGGCAACGACGACGTCAGCACGATCATTCCGGGCATGCGTAAACTCTCGCACGTCCAATCAAACATCGCGGCAAGCGACGCCGGTCCACTGCCACCAGAGTTACAGGAAAAAATGCGGACCTTCCGCTGGATCCGAAAGCCCGCACCCTGGTCACAATAACTCTCTGCGGCCCTCTGCGATCTCTGCGATCTCTGCGATGACAATAATTCTTTAACGCAGAGATCGCAGAGGGCCGCAGAG
>DATEWS010000612.1:0-2096 GCA_035257785.1 Pyrinomonadaceae bacterium | reverse complement strand
ATCGCGGCTGATTCACTCGCGCCGAGACAAGTTGGACAGCAGATGTTTCCGATCGCGCAGAAGTTTGTGAACAGTTCGATCCTTGTCTCTGACGACGAAATCATCGCCGCGCAGAAACGATTGTGGGAAACGGTGCGCGTCGTGGCGGAGCCCGGCGGCGCGGCCGCATTTGCGGGCTTGTTGTCACGCAGGTACAAACCCGAACCGGGCGAACGTGTCGGCGTGATCGTCTGCGGTGGAAATACTGACCGCGGATAACACGGAATAAAATCCGATTTCTTCCGTGTCATCCGCGGTTGAAAATTATCTCTCTCGCCGCGCGAATGCCTGTCGCCAAAGCACCATGAACTGTGCCGTGATGCCCTGCTTCGTTCGTCGCCTCGCCCGCAAAAAAGATCGTGTCGTCAAGGGGCCGGGCCAACTGGGCTTGCGCATCGACACCACCCACGGGAATGTAGCTATACGCACCAGCAGCCAATGGATCTCTTTGCCAGTTGTGCGTATAGAACTCCGCCAGCGACTCTTCAGGGACGCCTTTCGATACGCGAAAGATATGCGTTAACGACTCCAGTGCATGGTCCAACAGCGCATCATCACTTTCAACTGACAATTTCTCCGCACGCGTACCGCCAGCCCAGCCCGCGAGCACCGGCGTCCGCACCGGAAACTGCGTCCACCACGTGGGCAACAACTCAGCAGGCGCGTGAATGAACGTCAAGTCTTTTAGATCGTCCGGCTTTTCCTCTTCACCCGGAATACTCAACTCTTCCCAGAACGGCTCACGAAACCGCAGCATGACTTTTATGACGTGACCCATCGCGAGTCTGTGTACCGCGTTTTGTTTCTGCGTCAGCGGCGGAACGAACCGCACTGTTTGCATCAGGCTGAGTGGCAGCGTCACTATCAAGCGCCGCGCTTTGAATTGCTGCGACGATGTGGTAACAACCGCTACTTCGTTTCGCTTCCAATTCACTTCCTCAACAATCGTGTCGAGATGAAATTTCGCGCCTGAATCCACCGCCTCATCGTGAATCGCCTGTGTGATGCGATCGTAACCGTGCTCGACGCGAAACTGTTTGTCATCGTCGATCTCGCGCGCAGCTTTGTTCGTTTTGTTTAGACCATGCACGCTGATCTGGTCGGCGTGCGCCGCGTGAAATCCTTCGACGTAGAGCGTCGCGATCGATCCGATGTCTGCGATTCGAGTCTTTCGCTTGTACTGATCGAGAAACGTTTCGAAATTCTGATCCGGCCCGTCATAACGGCTCATCTCTTCCATCACATCTTCGACCTTGGACCAGAATTCGCCCGACTTCGTCAGCACGCCGTCATGAAAGTGCCAGTGAAGATTCGGAATCGATTGCAGTTTGAGATGGGCGCGCTCAGCGATCGCGAGTGTTTCGGGCGGCTTGCCGTGAACGAACTCAGCGCCGAGCTCGATGGGCCACTTGTCAAAGTGAGTATGAATGCGACCGCCGATTCGATCGCGCGCTTCGAGAACGATTACTTTGAGTTGCGCGACGCTGAGTTCGCGCGCCGCCGCGAGTCCCGCGGCACCTGCTCCAACGATGATAACGTCAGCGTGCGGTTCCATACACAGCCCTTGTTCGCAAAAATAAATATTTCGAAAACGATTAATCGTGGTATATACGTCGCTTTGCGTCAACTCACCGGGAGGTATTTGTCATGCGAAAGTTCTCACAGCGACTGTACGTTGTCGCACTTTTCTTCTCTCTTCTCTTCGCGCCCACAAGAACGACAACCGCCGCCGACTTCAAGCGCGAAGTCATCTATCAAATCATCACCGACCGTTTCTTCGACGGTAGCAGTACAAACAACAATCCATCGCAAAGCTCCGGGCTTTACGATTCAACGAAAACGAACTGGCGTGCTTACTGGGGCGGCGATCTCACCGGCATTCAACAGAAGATGTCGTACCTCGCCGGCCTTGGTGTGACTGCGATCTGGATCTCGCCGCCTGTTGATAATCTCAACACAAACATTCCCGACGGGAGTGGCAATCCCACCGCTTCATATCACGGCTACCAGGCACGCGATTTCAAACGCATTGAAGAACACTTCGGCAATTCGAGTAA
>DATEWS010000611.1:0-9496 GCA_035257785.1 Pyrinomonadaceae bacterium | reverse complement strand
GCCACGCGTTGTACGGCCCGGTTCCCGTCATCGTGTAGAGATACGGCACCGACTCGTGCAGATCGTGAAGCACCGTCGGGGGATACTCGAGAAACGTCCGCATCTGGTTGCGCGTGAGCGCGAGTGCGAGTCCCAAACCGTCGCGATTGTTGTCGTGTGCAACGTACTTGCCCCAGTAAAGCAGTGGCGGCGACGGTTTGCCCGGATTGGCTTTGCGATAGTTGTAGAGATCGACCATGCGATCGCGGCCATCGACTTCGAGTGCCGGCGTGATCATGATGATCATGTTCTTGCGAATGTCTTCGATAAACGGCGAATCCTCGACCGCGAGACGGTACGCCATTTCCATCAACATCTCCGGCGACCCGGTTTCCGGCGAGTGGATCGAGCCTGACGCCCAATAAAACGGCTTGCCTTCCGCGATCAGCGTGTGTGCTTCGGCGTCGCTTAGCTTTCTCGGGTCGGCGAGTTTCGCAGTGATCTCTTTGTAACGATCGAGCTTCGCAAGGTTTGCTTCGTCGCTGACGAGCACGAGCATTTGTTCGCGTCCCTCTTCGCTCTTCTCGGGAGCGACGAAGACGCGCACGCGCGGCGATGCGGCGGCGAGCTCGCGATAGTAACGATAAAGATCTTTCGTGTAGGTGAGTTTGTTTGGTGTTCCGACTGCGTAGCCGAGAACTTTCTCAGGAGAAGGCACCTTGTCCGAGAGTGGCAGGTGATCGACGAGCTCAGTCAGGAAATACTTCTCCGTCGTATACTCAGCGATCTTTGCGCCGTATGCCCTATCGAGCGGAGACTTTGGTGTCGTGTATTTCGGATTGACGGCGTCAGTGGTCTTTGCCGCGCTCGATGTTTTGGCGGCGGGTGCTGACTCAGAATTAGCACCGGCATCTGTTTGCGCGAGCACCGACATGGTCGCGAACAACACCAGGACAGAACTGCCGAGCAGTCTGCGGAGCATTGGGGACATGATGTTCTCCTTCGTTAGGTAGGCCCGAAACTGAGTTTCACACAAAGGCACAAAGTGAAGATACAAAGGCACAAAGAAATGCGTAATCCTCTTGTTTGTGCCTTTGTGTCTTCACTTTGTGCCTTTGTGTGAAACTGCCCGTGGCTAAAGATCTTTAGCGCATCGAAACCCGGACGTCATCCACCGCTCGTGGGCGTGAAAGAAGTTTCGATACGTCGCTCTGATGTGCAACTGTGGCGTTGCAAACGAGCCGCCGCGCAAAACCTTTTGATTGACGAACCACTTGTCGTTGTATTCGTCAAACTCCGACTTGAATCCTGGATAAGGCACGTAGTCGGAAGTGGTCCATTCCCAAACGTCGCCGATCATCTGCTGGCAGCCGTATGCGTTCGCGCCGTCGGGAAATGCGCCGATGGGCGCCGGCGACCAGTAACCATTCTCAAAAAAGTTTGTGTTGCCGTTGTTGGGGTCTGTGTCGCCCCACGGAAATGCCTGCTTAACTTTGCGGCGCGCATCATAACACGCCGCGTGTTCCCATTCCGCTTCGGTCGGCAGTCGCTTGCCGGCCCACTTTGCGAATGCTGATGCTTCGAAAAAACTGACGTGACAAACTGGCTCGTCTTTTTTGCTTGCGGCCGGATGCAGACCGGAGAAGTCGCGAATCATCCATTCGCCGTCATGCAGTTCCCAGTACAGCGGCGCGCGCCAGTGTTCGCGATTAACTGCCTCCCAGCCTTCGGAAAACCACCAGCGAAAGTTTTGGTAGCCGCCGTCGTCCATGAATTCGAGAAAGTTGCCGTTGCTGACTGGGGCTTTGTCGATGGCGAAGTTCTGGATGAAAACCTGGTGCGCGGGCTTTTCGTTGTCGAACGCAAATGATCCCTGGGTTTTGTCGTAGCCGATCCAGATCAACCCGCCTTCGATTTCGGCCATGCCTTCGACTTTACCTCGCGGTCTGGGTAATGGTTTTACCGGAGCTGCAAACTGATCGCACAGCAGGTGCTTGATGTCGTAGACGAGCAACTCCTGATGCTGCATTTCGTGTTCGAGGCCGAGTCGGACGAGCGACATAACCGTGTCCGCTTCAGGCAAGCTGTCGGGTGAGTGCAGAATCGAGAGAATCTGCTCGTCGATATGATTGCGATATGCGATCGTCTCTTTGACCGTTGGACGCGATTTTGTGCCGCGTTTGGGGCGTTCGATTCGGACGCCGAAGCCTTCGTAGTAAGAGTTGAAATAAAAAAGAAAGTCTTCGGAATAGACGCGGTAACCGGGTTTGTGCTGCTGAAGGACTGTCTCGAAGAACCATGAGGTGTGGCCGATGTGCCAGCGCGGCGGGCTCATGAATTCAGCCGTTTGGATGACGTAGTCTTCGATTTCGAGTGGCGCGACGATTTGCATCGTGCGGGCGCGGACGTCTGTGTAGAGATCCGCGATGGACACGCTATCCTGCGCTGCAGGCTCTCGAATTGTTGAAGCCATGATTCGCTGACAATAATAACCCGTAGAACGCCAAACTAATAATAGGTCCTATAGGCTCTGTAAGACCTATATTCAAAACATTCCCATGTATCGGCGGGCGTTGAATTTCTTCGCCATGCTCTGCGAGGTCATGTAGCGCATGGTGCCGAAGATTTCGCGGTCGAACCACGGGCGATCGTGTTTGCCGAAGCACCAGAGAATGCCGGCGTAAGAATTCGGGTCGCGGCCGTCGAGCGCGTATTTGTTGTTCAAGTGAACCAATAGCTCGAACGCCATCTCGTAACTACGCTGCCATTCGATTACCCGTTTACCCCACAAGATCCGCACGTAGTTGTGCAAGTGTCCCGTTGAAACTAACTCGCGTTGGGCCGCGTTCCACAACTCGTCATAAGTCTCAGCTGCTTCGATCTGTTCGGCGTCCAAAAGGTCCGGACGCGGATCATCGGCGTGATCGCGCATGGTTTGCAACGCCCAGTCTGGAAGCGATTGCAACGAATCGTAGTGCGCATTGTGGCGCGTGAAGTTGAACGAAAGTTCGCGTCGCACAATCGCTTGTTCGAGAAATGCGGCTTTTGCAGGCTTGGGGGCCTTCGCCTCCTCCACTGCTGCAACTATTTCCTGAATCGAGATGAATCCGAAGTGCAAGTACGGGCTTAAGCGCGAAACGCCGTCGATTGAAGGCTCCTTCTGGGTTTTGTCGTAGTGCGGCAGGATGTTTCGTACAAAATGATTGAGACGCTGGCGCGCGGACTTCGCGCCGCCATGATATCGATCTGATGGTTTGACTGAGTGATCGATGTCACACTGACTAACAAGTTCCGAGGTGTTTTCTGCGGAAACCATTGTTTCGGGACAGTCAACATCAAGCGCGGGCTTCGTCACATCAAGATGCGGAGTGTTGATGACCCGCGGTAAGTCGGGAAGTAGACGATTGATCTTCGGACGGATTGTGTAAGCGGCGTATTCCTCTTTCGGCAACGCGGAAAGCGGGACCATGCCGTTCGCATCGACACCGTAGACGGGCAGATCCAGTTGAGCGATCCGTTCGTTGTGTCGAGGAATTATGAAGCAGGGATAGTCATCAGTGACCAGCAGCGCAGCCTCACGCGCGAGTTGTTCGACTGTATTGCGGGCATCGTGCTTGTTTCTTTGCAGGTAGAAAACGTAACGGATGCCGCGTTCGTAGAATTCGGCGTATTTCTCCGCAACGCCTTCGAGAATGAATGTGTGGAACCGGTCGTTAGCCCAAGGATAGGAGAACGTCAGGCCTTCATAAACAACCAGCGGCAGACGACGTTCGTTGGCCATCTGAATCGCAAAGTTGAGCGCGTAGTTGTGGCTGGCACGCTTGAACATCTGCATCCAGTAGAGGACGTAGCGGCCTTTTTTGTTTTCAGAAGCGTTGTTGAGCTTCGTGACCCTGCTGGAAAGATTCATCTCACTGTGCCGGCGTCGACGATTATCGAACGGGGGCCTGCGGGGAGCACGCGGCCGATTGGCTGCGCTTGGGGATAATTCTTGCGGAGGCTGGCGAGAAGGGCTTCGGCTTGGTCTTCATTCACTGCGATTAACATTCCCCCCGCTGTTTGTGGATCAAACAGCAACTTCACGAGGTTCTCATCAACTGCGCCACGGATTTCGACATCGACGCCAACATATTCACGATTGGTTTTGTCGCCACTAGTCAGCATGCCTTGGGATGCGAGTTCGAGCGCGCCGTTAAGTAACGGGACCGCACCGGCATCGATCTCAATCGTGACTTTACTGGCGCACGCCATTTCCCAGGTGTGACCGAGCAGCGCAAATCCGGTGATATCCGTTGCGCCTCTGACGTCAAAATCTCTCATCGCTTCGGCGGCATACTTCCCGGGTGTCAGCATCGTTTCGACAGATCCAGCTACAACTGCTTCACTGGCGCGACCTTTCTTGATTCCGGTCGAGATCACGCCAGTGCCGATCGGCTTGGTCAAAATCAACACGTCACCCGGCCGCGCGCCCGAATTGGTCGCAACTTTATTCGGGTCGATTACACCCGTAACTGAGTAACCAAACATGATCTGCTCGTTATCCACGCTGTGGCCGCCGAGCAACGTCACGCCGTACTTGTTTATCGTCTCCAACCCGCCACGCATGATTTCACGCAGAATCGCGGGATCGACACCTTTCTTGGGAAAGCAGGTGATGGCCATCGCGGTAATCGGCGTTCCGGCCATTGCCCAAACGTCGTTGATGGAATTGAGCGCGGCAATGCGACCGTAGTCATACGGGTCATCGACGATTGGAGTGAAGAAATCGAGCGTCTGGACAAGCGCGAGGTCGTCGCGCAGACGGTATACTCCCGCGTCGTCGGCTGTATCAAAACCGACAATCAGATTTGGATCATGGGGTTGTTTAGGTAGCCCGCTCAGAACCTGAGCGAGTAAGCTCGGGCTAAGCTTCGCCGCTCAACCAGAGCACGCCACCATCTCAGTCAGACGCATCGCTTCACCTCCTCTCGCAATCTGTGGTCAAATCCTTGCACGCAAGGCTAGTTTAAGCGAATGCCAAAATCAATTATCCGCATTGGTCCGGCCGGGTGGGCGTATAAAGACTGGGAAGGCATTGTGTATCCCAGGAAGCCGGGGAAGACGTTTGATCCGCTCGAGTATCTCGCACAGTTTTTCAATACGATCGAAATTAACAGCAGTTTTTACCGTCCGCCGACACCTTCGACAACCAAGTCATGGGCGAGGCGCGTCGCTGCGAACGAGAAGTTTGCCTTCACCGCAAAGCTGCACCGGCTCTTCACGCACGAACGCGGGAAAGCGACCAAGAAAGACGAGAAAGAGTTCAGAGCGGGGATAAATGTGCTCGCCAAAGCAGGCCGGTTGGGCGCGATGTTGCTTCAGTTTCCATGGTCGTTCAAGAACACGCCCGACGACCGGATTTATCTCGCGAGGCTACTGGAACAGTTTTCAGATTATCCACTCGTGCTCGAGGTGCGCCATAGTTCATGGAATACGCCTGAGGTTTACGAATGGCTCGCCGAGCGTGACGTCGGCATCTGCAACATCGATCAGCCGGTGTTTGCGAAGTCGATTCGTCCCGCAGCGTTGACGACTTCGCCCGTCGGTTATGTGCGCCTTCATGGCCGAAACTATCAGAACTGGTTTCGCGATAAGGCGCCGGTTCACGAACGTTACAACTATCTTTACTCGCTCGACGAGTTAGATCCGTGGCTGGTTCGAATCAAAGAAGTCTCGAAGGAGACTCACGAAACTTACGTGATTACCAACAATCACTTCCGCGGGCAGGCTGTGGTCAACGCTATAGAGATCAAGGCGGCTCTGGAAGAAGAACTTCAGCCTGCTCCAGAACCGCTGTTTAAGGTTTACCCGCAGCTCAGTGAATCGGCGACAGCACCTCGCGAGAGTGGAAAACTCTTCGAATAGTTCACGCTCCGTGACCTATTAATTGTGCAAACGAGATTGGCAAACCGTCCGGATCCAGTCCAACGGCCAGTTTGATACCTTCACCCTCGCGCTGCGTTGGCGGCATCACGAACCGAATGCCTTTCGTCTTCAACTCTTCGTAAGTTTTATCCACATCGTCAACGTTGAAACCAATCGAACACGCGCCTGCCGTCTTTGACGGATCTCCCGCCGGCGGTTGTTCACTGCGAACACCACCGCCGTGCAGAGCGAGCGTCGTGGTTCCGGTGGCAAACTCCGTCCAGTCCGGTGACTGAAATTTCAGCGGAAGGCCCAGTTTGTCTCGATAAAACTCCACCGAACGCTGCATATCCGAAACGATGATCATCGTGTAGTCGAGTTGCTTGAACATTACCGTTTCCGTCCTTTACCGCTTCCCATCGATACGATGACGTCAAATTCGTCTTTCGTCAACGGCATCACCGACAGTTGCGATTGGCGAATGAGCGGGAGTTGACTCAAACGTTTATCGTAACGAATTGCAGCTAACTGAACTGACGTCGCCAAAAGCTTAACGGGTTTGAGATCGACTGCGACCCACTGGGGATCGTCCGCCGTCGGATCCGGATAAGCGCCTTTCACAACCTCAGCCAGGCCGACAACTTCCTTTCCCTTCCCGGAATGGTAGAAGAGAACTTTATCTCCCGGCTTCATTGCCTTCAGATTGTTTCGCGCTTGATAGTTTCGCACGCCGGACCAGTCAGTGCTGCCGTCGCGAACGAAATCGTCCCAGGAGTAAGTCTCAGGTTCCTGCTTCACCATCCAGTAGCTGTGTTTGTTTTTGGATGCTTTCATGAAATTGACCTACAATTCGAGTATAGACCATCAAGAACTACAAAGGACAAAACATGCTCAAAGAGGGATCGACTGCGCCGGCATTCAAAACCACGGACGCCAATGGGGAAGCCGTTAACTTAAAAGATTTCCGCGGTCAGAGAGTGGTGCTCTATTTTTATCCCAAAGACGACACGCCGGGCTGCACCAAAGAAGCCTGTTCGTTTCGCGATGCTTTTGCCAATTTCAAAAAGAAAGGTATCGCCGTATTGGGTGTTTCTCCTGACAGCGAAACATCCCACAAGAAATTCGTCACCAAGTACAAACTCCCGTTCACACTCTTAGCGGATACGGATAAGGCAATCGCCGAAAGCTATGGTGTTTGGGGAGAAAAGAAGTTTATGGGACGAACGTATATGGGTGTTCATCGCACTACCTTTTTGATCGATGAGAAGGGCAAGATCAAAAAGATTTTCGAAAAGGTAAAACCCGAGGATCACGCCAGTGAGGTGCTCGAGGCCTTTTCTGATTGAAATGCATAGGTCCTATATGACCTATAGGACCTATACCAACTGAGGCTAGGCTGCCACCCAGCCTCCGATTTTTTCGGGTTCACCTTCAGGATTCCTGCCAGGCATCAAACCCTGCAAACTGCTGAACGAACTCGGCACGTCGCGTTTTCTGGCCGGGAGACGTGGTCCATCATCGACTGTGGCGGTCTCGGCGTTGTCGTTCAAAAAATACAGCCGAGTGTTGTTCACCACTTGAGTTCGGATCTCGTGAGTCCAGAGCAGTAGATTCGCTAACGCGTCTCCGATTTCGTCCTTGCCGAGTTTGGTTTCCTGGGCAATCTCGCGCTGAGTTCGTGAACCTCTTCGGATTGCATCGCGCACGCGCTCAACGGGAGACAATTTGCTCATTGCTTTCGCAGGATAGTGACCATGCCCGGTCACATCCCCGGAAAGCAGTTCCGCAATCTCAACTTGCTGGGAGATATACTTTTTGCGAGCTGACTTGTATTCCTTCAAAGCGCGCCGGCTCTGCGTGACCTTCTGACGAATGCAACTCTTGCAATAAAGATTGCGTCCGTCTTTGCGCGCGCGACAAATTCCAAATTCTGATGTTAGTAAATCTTTTGAACAGATAGGACAGTGCTTCACTTGGGGGGAAGACTCTAGTTCGATCATTTTCACACAACTCCGCTGGGCGTTAAGACTGGCTTCAATCCGTAAAACGGACAACACTACACCCTAATCCGGCACTTCACTGCCTCCGGCCAGGAACTATATTTGGGGGTTATTTTTTGGCGAAGATCCCAATGGGGCGATCGCCTGGATTGCCTTGCGCAACTGCCGCACGAGTCACGCCCCACTTACTACCTGACTACATTCGTCTGAAGGCTTCCGGGCAATTGCGAGAAAAAAAATGAGAGCTAGTTAACCTTCAAAACGATCATCTAACAGGCCGCTGAACCAAAACTTTTTATGGCAATCAATTGTCAGCGAGGGATTCGCATTATAGTGATCGACACTTTTTTTGCAACATCTTTTTCAGATTTGTTTCGGCTCAAAATCAACTCCGAAATTTTGTCGATCGATCGTGCTTTCAAGATCTCTTTCTAGCAACTTAAACAACTCTGACGTGAGAGGATACGTGATCGCATCACAGGTTTGTTGAAGCTTTCAAATATGTCTGAACTGTTGCGTTCGCGATTGAGAGAGGTTCGAATTCGTTAGCAAATTCGAGTGCTCGTCGTCAGATAAAAACCGTTCGCCGAATGTTTGGCGCAACAACTTTGGATTTATTTTTGATGGTCCCACAATTAGTTGCGCGGTGAAAAATGCCTTGGACCAACAGCGACGAAGGCTTCGAGTTTCGAGTCGCGACAAACAGTTAATGCGTTCATATGAAAAGCTTTTCGCGCACGCCGCTCACGTGTGCAAAGTGTTCTAAGTACGCGCTTGTAACAGCTTTGTAAAACTCTCCACCCTGATTTCCACAAAGATTTCCTCAGGATCTGTGGAAAACTGTGGAAGCTTTAGTGCTTGACTCGATCTTTTAGACGATAAACAAACTTCAGACCTGACCATGTGTCGTCAATCGCGCAGATCTTTACGTCGACGAGTCCTGCCTCAAGACCGATGCGCTGCACGCGTTCGAAAGTTAGATCGGTTGTTACTCCCGAACTCTTCTTCGGCCATGCAATCCATATCATGCCGTTGCTTGTGAGGCGTCCGGCGAGTTTTGCGAAGTCTTTTGCGAGTACTCGTTCAGATAAAACAAAGAAGAGAATCAAATCGAGTGACTTTGTCGTCGACTTCATAAACTTCACGCCGGCGGGTAGGTTGCCAAGCACGTTCTGAAAGTTCTCAGGTGCATTCACGAGCGCGACACGAGAGTCTTCCTTAATACCGAGTTTTTTGACGAGCGGAGTTCCGGAGTATCCAGCCATGATTTAAGTCACCAGAGTTTGAGAACTTTCCACCACGTAAAACCGACTATGGTCCAGACAGCGATCGTTATCAACGACGTTATAAGTCCCAGGCTCCACCAGGTTCGTTGTGTTGTGTAACCGGCGCCGAAGTAGATCGGTGCGGGTGTAGTTCCGTAATGAGTCAGCGCTGCTGCCAGGTTTGAGAAGTACGCTAACGAAAGCACAGCAAGGTATGTCGGCGTTCCCGCGGCGAGTATGACGATCAGAAACGGAACAAACATCGCGGTGACGTGTGCTGTGATGCTGGCAAAAGCGTAATGTGCGAAGAAATAGATCTGGAGCAACACTGCGAGCGCCAGCCACCAC
>DATEWS010000610.1:0-4750 GCA_035257785.1 Pyrinomonadaceae bacterium | reverse complement strand
CCCTCTTCCTGACTTGTTCTAGCCATTCTTGCCGAATTCTTTAAGGGAATAGAGCTAGTAACAAAAGAACAAGTCAGGAAGTGGGGCTTGCCCCCGCTCTTACGAGCTTTCGACGTCACCGCCTGCTTCGTTCCACGCTTTCCAACCGCCAGCCATCGAAAACACGTTCGTATAACCCATACGTTGCAGTGCGTCTGCGGCGAGTGCGGAGCGATACCCGCCGCCACAATACAGAATCAGCTCCGTATTTTTGTCAGGCACGGTCGTCTCAATATCCCGCTCGATGATGCCTTTCCCGAGATGAATTGCCCCGGCGGCGTGCGCTGCTTCCCACTCCTTGTCTTCGCGCACGTCAACGAGTTTTGCCTCGCTGTTCTCACGCATTCTTTGCTGAGTATCCGCTACTGAAACCTCGCGAACACGACTCTTCGCGTCGTCCACTACCTTTAGAAAACCTTCGGAATGTTTCATGATCTGGTCCTTCTGGTGTGTATTTTGGTTAGCGCTCCCAAACGATTATAATGCCCGGTCTTTTACCGTTAAGATTACCGCTCTGACGAGGGGAAACCTACAAAATTGGCTAACGAACAGTTTGATGTAACGATTATCGGAAGTGGCCCGGGTGGTTATGTCGCCGCCATTCGCGCCGGCCAGTTGGGCCTTAAAACTGCCATAGTCGAAAAAGATAACCGGCTTGGAGGCACGTGTACGCTGCGTGGCTGCATTCCCACCAAGCAGATGTTGATGTCGGCACATATTTACGAACAGATGCAGCATGCCGCCGATTTTGGCGTGCAAGCGACCGGTATTCAACTGGCCTTTGCGGACGTCCAGAAGAGAAAAGAGAAAGTGGTGCTCAAAAACTCGAAGGGCATCGAGTATTTGATGAAGAAAAATAAGGTTACTGTCTTCAAAGGCACCGGCAAACTCGCGCTGCCCGGAAAAGTTGAAGTCACTGATGCTGAAGGCAAGAAACAGACGCTCGAAACTAAAAATATCATCATCGCGACCGGTTCAGTTGTGCGTCCGATTCCTGGTTTTGAAACGGACGGCGTACACGTTGTAAACAGCGATCACATTCTGGAACTGAAAGACGTTCCGCAGTCGCTGATCGTGATGGGTTGCGGTGCGGTCGGAGTCGAGTTCGCCTCAGTCTATTCACGCTTCGGCGCCGAGACAACAATCGTCGAATTGTTACCGAGAATTGTGCCGCTTGAAGATGAAGAGGTGTCGAAAGAACTCGAACGCAGTTTTCGCAAACGTGGCATCAAGTCGCAAGTGGATACAAAGCTCGATAAGTTGGAGAAGACTGAGTCAGGTGTGCGTGTGACTGGTCACACGTCGAAAGGTGATCCGGTGAGTCTCGAAGCTGAGATGTTGCTGGTTGCAGTTGGACGAATGCCTTACACGCAAGGACTCGGACTAGAAGGCACGAAGATTAAAGTCGAAAGAGGATTTGTCCAGGTCGACGAGTATCAGCAGACTGCGGAGAAGGGCGTGTATGCGATTGGCGATGTGGTACCGACGCCGTTGTTGGCCCACCTCGCTTCGAAAGAAGGCATTGTCGCTGTCGAACACATCGCCGGAAAGAAGGACGTGCGGCCGATCAACCTGCGCCTCGTTCCGAACTGTACCTACTGCGATCCGGAAATCGGTTCGGTTGGATTAACTGAGGCGAAGGCGAAGGAGCAGGGGTACGATGTCAAAGTCGGAAAGTTTCCGTTCTCCGCTTCGGGTAAGGCGCGCATCATCGGTGAAGAAGAAGGGTTTGTGAAGATCGTCAGCGAGAAGAAGTACGACGAGGTTTTGGGCGTTCACATTATTGGACCACACGCGACCGAGTTGATCGCCGAGGCTTGTGTGGCGATGCAGCTCGAAACGACCGCGGACGAGCTGGGCCGAACGATGCACGCGCATCCAACGATTTCCGAAGCAGTGATGGAAGCGGCGGAAGGCGTTCACGATATGGCGATACATATTTAGAGAGTCACTAATCCACAGATTACGCAGATTAATTTAAAGAGAATCTGTGTAATCTGTGGATGGTTTTAAGGTTTAGCGTAATGGATCAACCAGAGAAATCAGATCACGATAAACGTCGGCGTCGTCGACCACCTCGTCCTCGATTTCAAATGCGAGTCAGCACGAAGTATGCGCCCCGGAAAGCGCAAAACGGCAAACCGCTCAGTTGTGCTACTGAAACCACCCTCAAGCCTGAGCAGCATCTCGAACTCTATCGCTATCTGAAGCTCACGCGTCTCGTCGAAGAGCGCCTCGTGAACCTTTATCGCCAGACGAAGGTGGTTGGTGGTGTGTTTCGCTCCCTCGGCCAGGAAGCCACGGCGGTCGGCACGGCTTACGCGCTTCAGTCACAGGATTTTATTACGCCGTTGATCAGAGACCTCGGCGCGGTTCTAGTCAAAGGCATTCGACCGCGCGAGATTTTCGCGCAATACATGGCGAAAGCATGGGGACCGTCCGGCGGCAAGGATCTCAATATCCACTTCGGCGACATGCAAAAAGGTTTCATTGGCCCGATCTCACACCTGGGAGACATGATCCCCGTGATGACCGGAATACTGCTGGGCGCGCGGATGAAGCAGAAAAACTTCGTGGCCATCGCGTACATCGGCGATGGTGGCATGAGCACGGGCGCGTTCCACGAAGGATTGAACTTCGCCGCCGTGCAACGACTGCCGCTGATCGTCGTCGCCGAACACAACCGCTACGCTTATTCAACGCCGACGAACCTGCAAACCGCAGTGCGAGATCTGGCGGAGAAGGCGGCGGGTTACGGAATTCCCGCGCACATCGTCGACGGCAACGACGTTGTCGCATGTTATGAAGTGACGAAACAGGCGGCAGATTACGCGCGTCGTGGCGGCGGCGCCGTGTTGATTGAAGCGAAGACGTACCGTCGCAAGGGACACGCGGAACACGACGATCAACGTTACGTTGCGCCGGGCGAGATCGAGTGGTGGGAGCAGAACAACGATCCAGTCGATCGTTACGAGCGCTATCTGCTCGAATGTAATTTAGCAACGAAAGAGAAGCTCGAAGAAATTGCAGCGGATGTGCTGCGCGAGATTGATGAAGACTGTGCCTGGGCCGAATCCTCACCGATGCCCGAAGGCGAGAACGCAGCGTACGGAGTATTTGACAACAACCTCGTCCCGCCCGCGTTCAGGCCGAAAGTACTGGAGGGTTAGCAATGACACTTAAACCAGCGAATTACAAATACCGACGTACCAATGGTACCTCACTTACCGGAGGAAAAGAGATGGGATATATCTATGCTGAACTTGAACTCACAAACGAAGACGACCTTGCATATTACCGGCGCGGCGATTTGCCGTGCGAGAAAATACAGAAAGTTACGTGCCGAGCGCTTGTAGATAGCGGGGCGTGGGACCTCGTTATTAACCAAGACGTCCAAAGCAGGCTTAACTTGCCGTTCATTGGTCGGGAGGCCGTCTCATTGGCTGACGAAACATGGCTGGACGTCGATATTGTTGGACCAGTTAACGTTCGTTTTGAAGATCACTTCACGATTGTACGAGCTGTTATTTTGCCGGGTATCTCAGAAGTCTTATTAGGTGCATATCCGCTACAGGGACTAGACGCCTTTATCGACGCCAAAGGAGAACGTCTGCTAGTGCATCCTGACTCGCCCTATAATCCCAAGTCGTATATTAGACAAGTTAAGCAAATCAGCCTGAGCGTCTAAACATGTCCACTGCCGTTAAAAAAGAACATAAATCCGCACGCCCCCAACGCGGCGGGCAGGCCACGATGGTCGAGGCAATTCGCCAGGGAATTTGGGAAGAGATGGAACGCGACCCGACCGTATTTGTGATCGGTGAGGACGTTGGTGTTTATGGCGGTGCGTTCAAAGTAACTGACGGGCTGCTCGATGAGTTTGGTAAAGAACGAGTGATCGACACCCCGATCTCCGAAGGCGCCATCGTCGGTGCAGCGTGTGGCGCGGCGTTGATGGGGATGCGACCCATTGCTGAGTTTCAGTTTATCGATTTCATTTCCGCCGGTTTCGATCTGCTTACGAACTACGCTGCGAAGTGTCGTTATCGCTGGGGCGCACCGCTGCCGACAGTGTTTCGTGGTCCATGCGGTTCGGGCGTGCGATCTGGTCCATTCCATTCACTGAACGCCGAATCGTTTTTCATGAACACGGCCGGACTGAAGATCGTCGAACCCTCGACTGCTTACGACGCCAAGGGTTTGATCAAAGCGGCGATCCGCGATCCCGATCCGGTGCTCTACTTCGAACACAAAAAGCTTTATCGCTTGCCGCGACTGCGAGAAGAATTACCCTCAGACGATTACATCGTCGAGATTGGCAAAGCACGTACTGCACGCGCCGGTCGCGATCTGACGATCATCACTTTCGGTGCGATGGTGCTGACTGCTCTCGACGCTGCCGAAGAGTTGGAAAAAGAAGGTCTCGACGTTGAAGTGATCGACTTGCGAACTCTCGCGCCGCTCGATAAGCAGGCGATACTCGCGAGTGTGAAGAAGACAAGCAAAGCAATCCTGTTGCACGAAGCCTCGCGCACCGGAGGCATTGGTGGTGAGATCGCGGCGCTGATCGCTGAAGAAGCATTTGAGTGGCTTGATGCGCCGCTGATTCGGGTCGCGTCGATCGATACGCCGGTACCGTATTCGCCCCCGTTGGAAGATTATTATTTGCCGCAAACGAAAGACGTAGTCGATGCAGCGCGCAAGCTGGCGG
>DATEWS010000609.1:0-15931 GCA_035257785.1 Pyrinomonadaceae bacterium | reverse complement strand
AAATTTCATTGGTTACCAGGGGCGACGTCCCGACAAAGTCGGGACTTGCCCCTGGCTGTCATATTCCGCGCCTTCGGCGCTGTTTTGTGTGAGCCGTATGAAGGCCGAAATACGCGGCAATATCTAATGGTCCATTGGTCTTATCACAACTCACCGCGGGGCGTCTTGCGCCTTGCGAGATTTGAACACTCTGTTATTATTCTTACCCACTCTGCTGGAAGTAAGGGGCCTGAAGTCTATGTCTATACAAGATAATCGCTTAATACCTGTTGGCTTGGATCGCGGGCTTGACCGGCCGCTCTCGGATGCCATCCCGAGTAAGCCCTACGGTGTCTCCGCGAACGATCCCGCAAATTTAAAAGATTATCTATTCGTCGTTCTCAAGCGACGCTGGCTCATCCTGAGCCTGGTCCTGGTGGTGACCTCGCTGGTTGCAATTCAGTCGTTCCGGGCGCCTTCCATCTATGAGGGTGAAACGACCATCAGGATCGAACAAAGAAAACCCAACATCCTCCAGACCGAAAAAATCATCATCAACGGACAAAACGATCCGAACTTTTGGGGCACGCAGCTCAAGCTGTTGCAAAACCCGGCACTCGCCCGGCAGGTAGTCTTAACGCTGGACTTACCGCACAATCCCGCATTTTTTGGTAGTCAATCACAAGCGGGATTCTTCGACTCCTTGCGGCGCTTTTTCTCGAAACCCAGCACAACTCCTGCGGATCAGAAACCCGCTCCCGCTGCTTTGAGTGTTGTGACTGAAACTCAAACTACGCTGGGCAAGTTAACTCCGGAAGAGATATCGAAGCTCGAAGCTTACGAAGACGCGATCATCGCCGGCGAAACAATCGAACCGATTCCCAACACGAATCTCGTAAAGATTATCTACCGGCATTCAGATCCCCAACTGGCTCAAAAAGTCGCGAACACGCTGGCCGAAGTGTTCAAAAACTACAACCTCGCGATAGCGACGGAAGGATCGAACAAAGCTGAAGATCTTTTGGCAAATCAGATTGCGAAGCTGCAAAGTCAGAACAAACAGGATCAGGAAACACTGTGGAACTTCGCTAAGAACCACAATCTTCCACTTACAACGCAGGATGCTGGGAATCTCGACGCCACGCGACTCGCTACTTTGAGCGGTCAATTGCTGGCGGCGGAAAACGATAGAAAACAGATCCAGGCGCAACTCGAGGCAGCGCGGAACGAGAAGGATCCATGGTCGATCCCTGACGTCGTCAGTTCGTCGAGGGTTGAGAAACTGCGTGACCGTATCTCAGCACTCAAAGAACAACGTGAGGCGCTCCTAGTTACCTATACGAAAGAATGGCCCGCCGTTAAAAAGATCGACTCACAAATTAAAGAGATAGAAACAGAACTCAACAAGGCGCCTTCAGAAATTGTCACCTCTATTCAACGGAGATACGAGGCGGCCGTTTCCAAAGAAAATTTATTACGTAAATCCTACGAAGAGCAGAAATCGACAACTACTCAACTAACACGCGATCAGATCGATCTCCTGGCGATGACACAGAAGCTGGAGACGAACAAGCAGTATCTCAATACACTTGAGCAGCGCATGCGTGAGTTGAATATCTCCAATGGAAATGGAGCAAATGAAGTCAGTATCGCCACTCCGAGTAGATTGCCGAAGGAACCAGTCGGCCCGCCAAGGCTGCGCAACATCATCATCGCTTTCCTGTTGTCACTGGCAGGCGGCATTGGTTTGGCGTTCCTCCTGGATTTCCTCGACGACACTGTGAAATCAGTCGAAGACGTCGATCGTTACATTCATCTGCCGGCTCTCGCGTTGATCCCGTCTGGTCGCGATCGTCGCTTGCCTGCTCTAAGCAATGGAGCTCCGGCGGCGCCCGCGAACACAACTGCCTTGGCGATGATCACGGATGCACGTTCGCCAATCACTGAATCTTACCGGCACCTGCGAACGTCGCTGCTGTTATCGTCTGCGGGGAAACCTCCCAAGAAGATCCTGATAACGTCCAGTCAGCCTGCTGAAGGCAAAACTACAACCGGAATCAATACTGCGTTCATGCTTGCGCAGACGGGAGCGGAGGTTTTGATGTTGGACTGCGATCTGCGCCGCCCGCGGTTGCATGCGCAGTTTGGCATTCCCAACACAAAGGGCCTGACTACCTGGCTTTCAGGTGAGAAGAATCTCGACGGCTTGATTCAGCAATGCGATAAAGCGCCGAACCTGAAAATTCTGACCTCCGGCCCGGTGCCTCCGAATCCTGCTGAGTTGCTGGGTTCCGAGGAGATGCGGAAGCTTTTGAACACGCTGAGTGAGCATTACGCACACATCATCATCGATTCACCGCCCGCGATTTCTTTCACCGATGCGTCGATCCTGTCGACGATGGTGGACGGAGTGATTCTGGTGGTCCATGGCGGGCGAAGTTCCCGGGCCGTCGTGCGTCGCGCGAAACAGCAACTGCTGGACGTAGGGGCACACATCTTCGGAGTGGTCTTGAACAACGTGAAAGTCGAGACGCACGACTACTATTACTCACGTTACTATTCCCACTATTACGAGTCAGATTCAGAAGCTGAACAGGGCGCGCAAGAGACAGCATAGTTGACCTCCATTCGATGAACGTTCCTTTAATCGATTTGCAGGCGCAGTATGCGTCGATACGCGACACCGTGCGTCAGGCTGTTGACCGGGTTTTCGAGTCCCAACACTTCGTGATGGGCGCCGAGGTCGCGGCGCTGGAAGCTGAAATCGCAGCGTATTGTCAAACGAGCGAAGCCATCGGTTGTGCTTCGGGTTCGGATGCTTTGTTGCTGGCGCTGATGGCGTTGGACATTGGACCAGACGACGAGATCATCACCACTCCCTTTAGTTTTTTTGCTACGGCGAGTGCGATCGCCCGCCTGGGTGCACGACCTGTTTTCGTTGACATTGATCCAGTCACTTACAACTTAAACGTCGATCAGATTCCCGCAGCGATCACTTCACGCACGCGCGTCGTGCTTCCGGTGCACTTGTATGGTCAATGCGCCGACATGGACCAACTCATAGCTCTCTGCCAGGCGAAGCAACTAACGTTGCTCGAAGATGCCGCACAGGCCATTGGCGCGGAAGATCGCGGCCGGCGCGCGGGCTCGATGGGGTTAGCCGGGTCCTTCAGTTTTTATCCAAGCAAGAACCTCGGAGCTGCGGGTGACGCGGGTATCATCACGACCAGCGACAACGATTTTGCGACGAGAGTGCGGCGCTTACGCGTACACGGCGGACTTACTGAGTATCAACACGTCGAGGTGGGAATTAACAGTCGCATCGATGCGATTCAGGCTGCTGTACTTCGTGCCAAGCTGCCTTACCTCGATGAATGGTCCAATGCGCGAGCACAGAAGGCGCAGACGTATTCACAGTTGCTGGAGGGAGCGAAGCTGAACTTCAGATTGATTCCTCCTTTCATCAAGCTTGAAGCTCGTCATATCTTTCACCAGTATGTTGTTCGTGTTCCCGAGCATCGCGACGCTCTAATGCAGCACCTGGCGGCGCGCGGCATCGCGACCAAAATTTATTACCCGATTCCGCTGCACTTGCAGGAATGTTTCTCATACCTGGGCTACAAAGAAGGTGAGTTTCCAGAGGCAGAGAAAGCGGCTCGCGAAACCTTTGCGCTTCCACTTTATCCGGAGCTCAGTTCTGAGCAACAGGAATACGTAGTGAACGAAATCCGAAACTTCAAACCGTAGGAAAAGTCTGAATGCCACAACAGCCAAAAGTGCTGGTGACCGGAGCAGGCGGTTTCATCGGCCATCATCTGATCAACTACCTCGTCGAGCGTGGTTATTGGGTCAGAGGCGTTGATATCAAGACACCGGAGTTTGATTCGACTCGCGCTGATGAGTTTCTTTTGCTCGACCTGACCGTACCGGAGAACTGCCTGCGAGCCACGCACGAGATTGACGAAGTCTACGGACTCGCGGCAAACATGGGTGGCATCGGTTTCATCGAAAACAACAAGGCGGTGATAGTTCGCGACAACACGCTCATCAATCTCAACACGATCGAAGCCGCGCGCATCAGCGGTGTTAAGCGCTACTTCTATACGTCGAGCGCCTGTGTTTATCCGCTGAACTTACAGAGCGACACCGATATCGCCCCGTTGAAGGAAACGGACGCATATCCGGCGGATGCCGAGGACGGGTACGGTTGGGAAAAACTCTACATGGAACGTGTTTGTCGTCACTATACTGAAGACTTCGGCGTCGACACGCGTGTAGTCAGGTTTCATAACATCTTTGGACCACTCGGAACTTACGACGGCGGACGAGAGAAATCACCGGCTGCGATCTGTCGCAAAGTCGCTCTGGCAGAGGACGGCGATGAAATCGAAGTTTGGGGAGACGGGGAGCAGCGGCGTTCGTACTGCTATATCGATGATTGCGTCGAAGGAATACACCGGCTGATGCGCAGCGATCATCGCGAGCCTCTCAATCTCGGCCAGGACCGGATGATTTCAGTCAACGAGTTAGTTGATATTGTTGCGAACATCGCCGGCAAGAAGATCCGCAAGCGTTACGATGTCACTAAGCCGCAGGGCGTGAGAGGCCGCAACAGCGACAACACCCGGCTGCGTGAAGTTTTGAATTGGGAACCATCGATCTCACTTGAGGAAGGATTAGCTCGTACCTACCATTGGATAGCCGCAGAGCTCACAAGGGCCCCGACTTTTAGCCACAAAGCAGCACAAAAGGCTCAAATCAATTGCTAAAAAATTTTGTGGTTTTTGTGCTTTTTTGTGGCTCATATTTTTTCTGAGACGATATGTCGCTTGAGGCTCGGCGCGTTCTGTTCATCTCGTACAACGGCATGCTCGAACCGTTAGGCCAAACGCAGGTGCTCCCGTATCTGCGAGAATTGGCGAAGCGCGGCGTGAAGTTCACGCTGCTCAGTTTCGAGAGAGAGAAGGCTTTCACTGACGAAGGGCGACGTGCCTGCGAGGAACTGAAGCGCGAGCTGTCAACGAACGAAATCGAGTGGCACTGGCTGCGATATCACCGGCGACCAACGCTTCCAGCGACTGTCTACGACGTCCTCGCCGGCATCCGTTATGCGAGTCGCCTGGTGCGACGAAACAAGATCGAACTGGTACACGCACGTTCGCACATACCAGCCACGATCGCGCTTCGGTTGAAGCGAAAGTTTGGGATCAAAATGATCTTCGACGTGCGCGGCTTGATGGCTGAAGAGTATGTAGATGCAAGGCACTGGCCTGAAGGCGGTCTGCGTTATCGCATCACGAAAGCGACTGAACGACGGATCTTCGCGGCGACCGATGCGGTGGTTACCTTGACTGAGCGCATCTGGCCGATCATCAGGGAATGGGACGGTTTGAGAGGTCGCGATGTGCATCACGCAGTCGTGCCTTGTTGCGTCGATCTTTCGTTATTTAAATTTGACGAGCGGGAGCGTGAGCGGTTACGCGCTGCGTTGAATCTCGGCGAACGACTCACCCTCGTTTATAGCGGTTCACTCGACGGTTGGTACTTGACCGAAGAGATGGCTGACTTTTTCACGAGCATTGTGAAGAAGCGAAATGACGCACATCTGCTTTGGCTTACAATGGGCAGCCGCGAGCGAGTGCGGCAACTGATGAGCGCGCGTGGCGTTAGGCAAGAGAATTTCTCGATTCACTCCGTTGCGCCAAAGGAGATGCCTTCGTACCTTGCGGCCGGCGACGTTGGTATCTCATTTATTAAACGTTGCTTCTCGAAGTTGGCTTCGTCGCCGACGAAGAATGGCGAGTATCTGGCGTGCGGTCTGCCTCTTGTTATCAACTCCGGGATCGGAGATTCGGATGCGTTGCCGGCGATCTTGATCGACGACTTCAACGAGCGCGATTTCGCCGCCGCCTGGACAGCCATCGAAGCAGCCGTTAATGATCCAAACGTCAGGACCAAAGCCCGTGCAGTCGCTGAAGAAGTATTCGATCTAGAGACTGTCGGCGGCGAGCGTTACGCTCAACTGTATAAATCCGTGTTTTCCGTGTAATCCGTGGCTAAAATTAGCTCAACATCATTGCGCTGCCCGTCGTGCAACGGAACTCTCTCTTCCGAATCGCAACGACTGTCGTGCCTCTCCTGCAATCTCTCTTTCCCGATCGAGAACGGCATCCCGCGCATGTTGCTGCCGACGATCCGCGCCGCTTTGCAAGCGAACGGCGCCGCCAGTGAATTCGACGCCAAGCAAGCACAAACTGCCCTCAGCTTTGGTTATGAATGGCAGCAATTCCCGGAAATGTACGCGGAGTGGGAAAAGCAATTTCTCGATTACATGCAGCCGCACAACACAGACTTCTTTAAAGGCAAGAAGGTGCTGGACGCCGGCTGCGGCAACGGACGATTCGCCTACTACGCCGGCAAATACGCGCGTGAAGTGTGGGCCATCGATCTCGGTCCTGCAGTCGAAGTCGCACGAAAAAACACAGCGTCGCTCGACAACGTAAACGTCGTCCAGGCTGATCTGCACCATCCGCCATTTCCATTGGAGAGTTTTGATTTCATCTACTCGATTGGCGTGTTGCACCATCTGCCCGATCCCGAAGCCGCATTTCAGAACCTCTTGCGCTATCTGAAACCCGGCGGCGAGATCCAGATCTATCTCTACTGGCAACCCGAGCGCAGATCGATCAAATCGGCACTCTTGAGCGCCGTTAATTCAGTGCGCGGTCTGACGACGAGACTGCCGCGTTGGGCAGTGCATGGGCTGGCGTATCCGAGCGCGATCGCTGCGTTTGTGTTTTTCGTCTGGCCGTACCAGTTGATGAAGCGCGTGCCGGCACTCCGCGGTATAGCGAGCAACATGCCGATGAGACAGTATGCCGTGCTTCCTTTCCGCGTTTGCGTGAACGACCAGTTGGACCGCTTTTCAGCGCCGATCGAGAACCGTTACACGAAGACAGAGGTCGAGGCCTGGTTGAGTAGTGCGGGCCTGAAGAAGTTTCAAGTGATTCCCAACTTCGGTTGGCTCGGAACCGGTCAGAAGCCGGAAAGCTATGCCTGATGAGAGTGTTGGGATTGGCCACATATCCGGTCGAGGCCGCGGCAACACGGTTCCGAATGATTCAGTTCGTCGAGCCCCTCGCCAAAGAAGGCATTGAGCTTTCTGTTTATCCCTTTCTTGATTCGCGACTGCACGGATCGCTTTACAACCGATCGCACTGGCCGCGCACAGCAGCGGGACTCGCGTTCGCATCGGTTCGCCGCGTCCGGGAGTTGTGGCGTGCGCGTAAGGCGGACGTGTTGTTTGTGCAACGCGAGGCGATGATGTTTGGTCCACCAGTCGTCGAATGGCTGGCGATAAACCTTCACGACTGTCCGATGGTTCTCGATCTTGACGATGCCACGTACGTTGCGTACAAGAGTCCGACTTACGGCCGGCTCGGAAGCATGCTCAAATGGTTTCGCAAGACTAACGATCTGATTAACTGGTCGCGTCTTGTTACGTGTGGTAATCGAGAGATCGCGGCTTACGTCGAGAGCAAAGGACGGCCTGCGGTGATTATTCCGACAGTCGTTGACACCGCGCAGTTCAAACCGTTGGCCGAGCGGCAAACGAATGACGTTCCGATCATTGGTTGGATTGGTACGCACTCGACTTACGCTTACGTGAAAACACTTTTTCCGGTGCTCGAGAAGCTCGCGCGCGAATACCGGTTTCGCCTTCGCCTGGTCGGAACGCGGGAGGAAACGATCGAGATCCCCGGCGTTGAAGTTGAGAACCTGGCGTGGAAACTGGATCGCGAGATCGCTGATTTTCAGTCGCTCGACATCGGGATCTATCCGATAGTTGAAGACAACTGGTCGATCGGCAAATCATGTTTCAAAGCTATTCAGTACATGGCGGTTGGACTTCCGTTCGTCGTCAGCCCGGTCGGAGCTTGTGACGATATAGCTCAGACAAACGAAACACATTTCGTTGCACGCACTGAAGACGAGTGGTACACGCACCTTTCGCGACTGCTCAGCGACGAATCTTTACGACGCCGCATGGGCGACGCCGGCCGCAAGTATGCGGTAGAGCATTACAGCATCGAAGCACAGACGCCAAAATTGGCCGCAGCATTAAAAGCCGCAATTTCATCCACAGATTACGCAGATTCTACAAAGGAATCGGTGTAATCTGTGGATGATTGCTTTTGTGCTTTTTGTGCCTTTTTGTGGCATAGTTGACCGTTCATTATGTACATCGTTGGTTTAACGACACTCGGCGACTCTGCCGCTACCCTCATAAAGAATGGTGAAATCGTAGCTGCGGCTGAGGAGGAGCGGTTTTCGCGTCGCAAACACCACAGCGGGTTTCCATACCAGGCGATGCAGTACTGCCTCGACGAGGCGGGCATAAAGATCGCTGACGTCGCGCATATCGGCCTCTACTGGAAACCCTGGGTGTTGCGTCACAAAGCAATGCAGGCTTTGAAGGCCGCGGTGATCTCACGCGACATGTTCAAAGCCCGAGTCGACCGCGGTGTGTCTCAGGTTGGCGAGAGCTATCTCGGCATGTTGCGGCACCCGCGCCGCATTCGAGAACACTTCGGCAACAGCGATTTCAAGTTTCACTTTCTCGAACATCACCAGTGCCACGCTGCGAGCGCATTTTTCGTCTCGGGTTTCGATCAGGCAGCGATCATGACGTGGGATGGAACCGGCGAAGACACGACGACGCTCTTTTCTCGCGGCGAAGATCGAAACATTCGTCCCTTAAAAAGAATCAAGCTGCCGCACTCACTCGGGCAGTTCTATTCGGCAGTCACCAACTACCTCGGCTTTGACATGTTCGAAGGTGACGAGTGGAAAGTAATGGGTCTCGCTGCCTACGGTAAACCTGAGTACTACGATTTCTTCGCCAAGCGAGTGCTCTCAATCAATGGCCATCACGATTTCAAACTCGACATTCGCGTGTTGGACCATCATCTCGCGAAGTACTACCAGTTTAGCGAGGAATTGCAGGCCGCCCTTGGTCCAGCTCGGGCCAAAGGCGAAGAGCTTGCTCAAAAACACTGGGACATCGCCGCGAGCGCACAGAGAGTTCTCGAAGATACGGCACTCCATCTGCTTTCCGGACTTCACGAGCAGACTGGCTCCGAACAGTTATGCATGGCCGGAGGCGTGGCTTTCAATTCCGTCATGAACGGCCGGATCATGACGGAAACTCCGTTCAAACGATTCTTTATCCAACCCGCCGCGGGTGACGCTGGTTGCTCGCTCGGAGCAGCGCTGCTCGTTTGGCACAGTAAGTTAAGGCAGCCGCGACAGTTCCGCATGGAGCATGCTTATTATGGACCGGGTTTCAGTTCGGAAGAGTGCGCCGCGGCTTTGCGCGCCTCTGGTTTAAAATTTGAAACGCTGCCAGACGAACAGTTGCTGCCGAAAGTCGCTGCTTTGCTGGCTGCCGGCGCAATTGTTGGGTGGTTTCAGGGAAGGCTGGAATTTGGCCCACGCGCTCTCGGCAACCGCAGTTTCCTCGCGGATCCGCGCCGCTCGGATATGCGCGAATTGCTAAACAAAA
The DNA here is from genome assembly GCA_035257785.1 of Pyrinomonadaceae bacterium. Lineage (GTDB taxonomy): Bacteria > Acidobacteriota > Blastocatellia > Pyrinomonadales > Pyrinomonadaceae > PSRF01. The sequence goes on along the minus strand of DATEWS010000609.1, from coordinate 6,387 downwards.
AAGTGAAACTCCGCGAGTGGTTCAGACCACTGGCGCCATCGATGCTGGAAGAAGCTGCGGAGCAGCTGTTTGGGCATCCTCATTACGATCCCTTTATGATCACGGTGCTCAATGTCGTTGAGGAAAAGCGCGCTGGTTTACCTGCGGTGGTTCACGTGGATGGCACGGCACGTCCGCAAACCGTCAGCCGGCACGTCAATCCGCGGTACTGGCAGTTAATTCACGAGTTTGAAAAATTGACCGGAGTGCCGCTGCTGCTCAACACTTCATTCAACGTGCAGGAGCCGATCGTTCTTTCTCCGGCAGATGCAATCAATACGTTCAGGCGCGCGAGCTTCGACGCATTAGTGTTGGAGAACAATCTCGTCGTGCGAAAGGAACAGACGGCATAATCAGCCACGCAGATGAAAGTCTTACTAGTATTTTCGTATCTGATTGTTTTCGCCGTAATCGTAGTGGCGGTTCCGTCGATCGTTTCAGAATACCCCGATTACGAACACTTCACGGTGTTCGACTCCAGTCAGGCGGTGTTGGTTTGTTTGCTTGTCGCCAGTGCAGTCGGATACTTCGTCTACCGGGATAAAATTGACGGTTCTTTCCTGCTGCAGCTCTTTGCCTGGGGACTACTGGTAAGAATCTTCGTTGCTACTTTCATCTTCATATTCAACGTGCAGGAATTTTTTGGAGGCGACGCGCTGACCTATGACTTTTATGGCTTCGCTGTGATGAAGGCGTGGCAGGGAGATTCTTTCTATCGAGCGCTTAGCATTCCTTTCATGCAGGGACAGGCGTCTGCGTGGGGCATGGTCAGCATGATTGCTGCCGTGTACACACTGGTCGGACGCAACACCCTGGCAATACAGTTCGTCAATTCGGTCACCGGCTCGGCAACGGCAATTCTCGTCTTTCATTGTGCGCAGCACGTTTATCAGAATCGTCGCGTAGCGAAGGTAGCTGCTATTTGCGTCGCATTTTTCCCTTCACTGGTTCTATGGTCCGCTCAGGGACTGAAGGATGCGCCGATAGTTTTCTTTCTCGTGTTGGCGATTCTCGCCAGCCTGCACCTGAATGAAAAATTTTCGTTAAAGTATGCTGCGATCCTTGTTGCGGCGCTGTTTTCGATTCTGAGCTTGCGCTTTTATGTTTTCTATATGCTCGCTGCGGCCATCGCGGGCGGATTTATCATCGGGTTGCAGAAACTCACACCAACCAACTTTGCGCGCCAGTTTATCGTGATCATTTTAGTGGGCGTGTCTCTTACGTATCTGGGCGTGACTCGCTACGCCAGTGCGCAGTTCGAGAGCTTTGGCTCGTTGGAGAGGATAAACCGCAGCCGGCTTGATATGTCACGCGCTGGATCGGGCTTTGGGCAGGAAGTAGACGTTTCCACGACACAAGGTGCGATTGCGACGATCCCGGTTGGTTTGGTCTATCTTCTGTTTGCTCCGTTTCCCTGGCAGCTCGTGTCGCTGCGACAGAGTATCACTCTCCCGGAGATGGTTATCTGGTGGTTGTCATTTCCCTTAATGGTGCTGGGAATTTGGTACTCGGTCAGGTTTCGCTTAAGACAAATCTCGCCGATTCTGATTTTCACCACCATGCTCTCCATCGCCTATTCGGTCTTTCAGGGTAACGTGGGCACAGCCTATCGACAGCGCGCTCAGTTACTCGTCTTCTACTTTATATTCGTCGCTGTTGGTTTTGTTTTTTTGCAAGAGAAGAGAGCGCAGCGAAGACAGTCGCAATAGTCTCAAATGTGTGGAATCGTAGGCATTGTCAGAAACGACGGGAAAGCAATTGACGAGCAATTACTATCCCGGATGTGTGAAGCGATCCGGCATCGCGGTCCCGACGAGGATGGTTTTTACATTAATGGTTCGGTCGGTTTGGCCATGCGTCGCCTCGCTATCATTGACCTCGCGGGCGGCCAACAGCCCATTCACAACCGCGATCGCAGCTCGTGGATAGTGTTCAACGGAGAGATCTACAACTACCTCGAGCTTCGCGAAAAGCTCGAGAAGCTTGGTCACACCTTCTACACCAACAGCGATACTGAAGCCATCGTTCACGCCTACGATCAGTTCGGCACTGACTGTCCCAACCACCTGCGCGGAATGTTCGCGTTTGCGATCTGGAACGAGAGAACGCAGGAACTCTTTCTCGCGCGCGATCGCGTCGGCAAGAAGCCGCTGCTTTATGCTGATGTAAACGGAAAGCTGATCTTTGGATCTGAATTCAGTGCGCTGCTGCTTCACCCTGATATCAGTCGTGACATCGAACCGGAGGCGCTCGACTACTACCTCTCGTTCATGTGCATACCCGCGCCACTGACGGCTTACCGCGCCATTCGAAAACTCGAACCGGGTCACTGGCTGCGTTGGCGCAAAGGTAACATCGAAACAAAGCGTTACTGGCAACCTGACTTCACCAGGAAGATTGACATCAGCGAGGAAGAAGCCGGCGAGCGCACCATCGAGATTCTTCGTGAGGCTGTGCGCGTGCGCTTGATGTCGGAAGTTCCCCTGGGCGCGTTTTTGTCAGGTGGTATCGATTCGAGCGCCGTCGTTGCGCTCATGAGTCAGGAGTCGAGCGAGCGAGTCAAAACGTTTTCGATCGGTTTTGACGAACAGGACTTCAGTGAACTTCATCACGCGCGGCGCGTTGCCGAACACGTCGGCGCTGATCATCACGAATTCATCGTCAGACCCGATGCGATTGAAGTGTTGCCGTTGCTCGTCGAGCATTATGGCGAGCCTTATGCCGACTCATCCGCGGTGCCCACTTACTACGTCGCCAAAGAAACGCGCAAGCACGTGACTGTCGCACTGAATGGTGATGGTGGCGATGAGTCGTTTGCCGGCTACGAGCGTTACGCGGCGATGGGTATAACTGAGAAGTACCGGAGAGTTCCAGCGATTCTGCGCGAATCGCTAATCCGGAGAGCCGTTGATCTGATTCCAACTGACGCGACTAAGAGAAGCAGGATCAAATCGGCCCAGCGGCTGCTCGCAGTTGTGGACCGGCCGAAGACCGGCCGCTACCTGCACTGGATGAGCACGTTCAACGACGAAACCAAGCGGCCACTCTATAGCGATGCATTCCGGCAACAGATCATGAGCGCCGATGCGACTGGAATTCTGGAGACGTGGTTCAAGCGTGCTAATGGCATCGGTGTTGTTGATGCAATGTTGTTGACGGACCAGATGACATACCTGCCGAATGATTTGCTGGTTAAGGTTGACATCGCCACTATGGCTGTATCACTGGAAGCGCGATCGCCTTTTCTCGATCATCACGTCATTGAATGGGCCGCCAGTCTTCCGCAAAACCTGAAGCTGCGAGGATTGACCGGCAAGTATCTCCTGAAGAAGGTGCTGCGAAAGCTGTTGCCCAGTGAGAACCTCGATCGACGTAAGATGGGATTCGGAGTGCCGGTAGGCCACTGGTTCCGCGGCAAGATGCAGCCGTTTCTGCGCGAGGTTTTGCTTTCGGAAAAGGCTTTAGGAAGAGGACTCTTCAAACCGGAAGCGGTCAAACAGTTAGTTGAATTGCACACGCGCGCCGAGCGCGATTATTCCGCTCAGCTCTGGACTCTTCTAATGCTCGAATTGTGGTTCAATCGATTTATTGATTAGCCACAAAAAGGCACAAAAGTCACAAAATGAAGAATGAAAGAATAAAGAACTTGTTCGAATTCTCCAGTCTGTATTCTTCATTTTTCCTTTTGTGACTTTTGTGCCTTTTTGTGGCCCAACAGGAGGCGACGTTTGAAAGGTGTCGTGTTAGCTGGTGGGTTGGGGACGAGATTGCGTCCGCTCACCGCCGTAACCAACAAGCATTTGCTGCCGGTCTACAACCAGCCGATGATCTATTACCCGATTCAGACACTCGTGAATGCGGGTATCAACGACATCATGGTGGTAACAGGCGGCAGTTCCGCCGGCGATTTCTTACGTCTGTTAGGTAACGGCAAGGCGTTTGGACTCAAACACCTGAACTACGCGTACCAGGAAGGCGAGGGCGGTATTGCAGAAGCACTGTCGCTCGTGGAACACTTTGCAGCCGACGGTCCGGTTTGCGTTGTGCTCGGCGACAACATCATCGAGCGAAACATACTCGCGGCCGTCAATGCCTATCGAAAGCAGGGCGGCGGCGCGAAGATCATACTGAAGCAGGTTCCCGATCCGCAGCGTTTCGGCGTGCCGCAACTCGATGGTCATCGCGTTATTCGTATCGAAGAGAAACCGGCAAAGCCTCAGTCTGACTATGCAGTGATCGGTATTTACATGTACGACGCCGGGGTCTATGACATTATTCGATCTTTGAAACCTTCCGGTCGCGGCGAGCTTGAAATCACAGACGTGAATAATGCGTACATTGCTCGCGGCGCCATGACCTGGGAGAAGTTAGAAGGTTGGTGGACTGACGCGGGCACGTTCGAGAGTTTGCTGCGCGCGTCAAACCTGGTTGCTGAAACGGGAGCCAACAAGATGGATCGCGGTGCTCAGATTTAGCAGTTCCGCAGGCGCTGATGTCGGATGTACATCCAACAAAAGTAATAAGAATCATTGCGCGCCTGAATGTAGGTGGTCCGGCAAGGCACGTCATCTGGCTGACGTCAGGATTGCGTGAGGCTGGTTACGACACGTTGCTCGTGGCCGGCAGAGTTCCAGAGGGTGAAGAAGACATGGGCTACTTCGCGGCGGAAGTCGGAGTGGTGCCCAAGTACATTCGCGAGATGAGTCGCGAGATCTCCTGGAAGGATGCGGTCACGGTTTGGAAATTGTTTCGGCTCTTTCTGCGTGAACGGCCCGACATCGTACACACGCACACGGCCAAAGCGGGAACGGTTGGACGCTCAGCCGGTTTCTTATATCGTTGGCTGACGCCGGGCACGTTAATTGGCAGGCCGCGCCAGTGCAAGTTTGTACACACTTATCACGGCCACGTGTTTCACAGTTATTACGGACCAGGCCGTACGCGAATCTTCCTCGCGATTGAAAGGTTGCTGGCGAGGCTGGTTACGGATCGCGTGATAGTGATCAGCAAACAACAGCGGCTCGAGATCGGGGAAAAGTTTAGAGTGGGTCGCGCGGAACAGTTCAAGATAGTTCCACTTGGATTGGATTTGGGAATTTTTTCCGAACACGCGAGGAGGCGCGCGAAGTTTCGCCACGAGTTATGTATTCCCGATCACTCGATTCTAATCGGTATCGTTGGTCGTTTAACTGAAATCAAGAACCACCAGATGTTTCTCAACGTCGTGGCGCGTCTAAAAAAGATCGATCCTGCGTGCCGCCGGCAAGGCGAGGTGCGGTTCATAATTATCGGTGACGGTGGATTGCGCGCGGATCTCGAACTGCAAACGCAGATGATGGGACTGGACAAAGACGTGATCTTTGTCGGCAGTCGAAAGGATCCGGAGTATTTCTATCCGGCACTCGACGTTGTCGCACTGACATCGCTGAACGAGGGCACGCCCTTAACTCTTATTGAAGCGATGGCCAACGCACGGCCCGTGGTGGCGACGAGTGTTGGTGGGGTGGTCGATCTGCTGGGCGATGTAGTTGAAGATGGTCCATACAAGGTTTGCCAGCGCGGCATCAGCGTGCCTGCCGGCGACGAAGCTGCGTTTGTTGCTGCACTGAGCCGCATCATTCGCGATCGTTCGGTGCGGCAGGATCTGGGCGATCGTGGACTCGAGTTTGTCGAAGTCAACTATTCAAAAGAACGTTTGTTCGAGGACATCAAGGATTTATACGGCGAGTTAAGTCATAAAGAGGCAGAAAAGGCACAAATGCTGCCCGCAAATTCAAGGACAGGAGCATAACTGTTGCGAGTACTCATCACTGGCGGTGCTGGTTTCATCGGCTCACATTTGAGCGACGCGTATATCGAACGCGGCGACGAAGTTTACATTCTCGACGATCTCTCTACCGGCACCATCGATAACATCCAGCACCTCAAGGGCCATTCACGTTTTCATTACACTATCGACACCGTTCACAACAACCCGGTAACTGCCGAGCTGATCGATCAATGCGACGTGATCTTTCATCTCGCCGCGGCGGTTGGAGTGAAACTGATTGTCGAGAGTCCGGTGCGAACTATCGAAACTAACGTTCACGGCACCGAGGTCGTACTGTCGTTAGCAAACAAGAAGAAAAAGAAAGTTTTGATTGCATCGACTTCGGAGGTTTATGGTCTAAGCACTGACGTTCCATTTCGTGAAGACGGTAATCTGGTGATGGGTGCTACAAACAAGGGACGCTGGAGTTACGCCTGCTCGAAAGCAATCGACGAGTTTCTCGCACTCGCTTACTGGCGCGAGAAGAAGTTGCCGACGATCATCGTGCGCTTGTTCAATACCGTCGGTCCGCGACAAAC
>DATEWS010000608.1:0-14262 GCA_035257785.1 Pyrinomonadaceae bacterium | reverse complement strand
CAGCCTCGAAGTGTCCAACCTGATGCCCCCGAAACCACACAGGAATAACCACTCGACTGGAAACACTCAGTCCCGACGATTCCAACGCCAGCACCAACGATCGATGATAAACGGACTCCAGGAACCCGTGTCCCAGCTCGTTATAAACGTCATAGAACACCCTTAAGATCTGATCGGTGATAGATCCGTGCTTTAGATCCGTGTTCATCCGCGGCCAAAATCAAACTTCAATCCAACACGAATCTGCCTTGGACGCATCGTGCGTTTCGGGACCAGGAATGACTCGTCGAAGTTGATGAACTCGGATCCGAAACTGAACACCGTCTTGTTCAGCACATTATCAAACTCCACTGACAACCTCGCGCGACGAATCTGACGCGTCACGTTCAGATCGAGCACGAACTGTCCTGGCCCACGTCCCGCATTGCGCGGAAGATTTCCGCTCTGACCAATCTGCGGGACACTAAACGCGCCCACCACGCGCGGATCGAGCGGCTCACCCGGCTTGCGCCACCGCAGCAAATGCCGATCGCCGGAGTAATTCGGTCGATCGTTTGAGACATCGTCGAGATTTCGATCGACGCCTCCCAACGAGATATTAAACGGCGCTCCAGAAGCAACGCGCCAGATCGGCGACAACTGCAAACCGGCAACATCGAACGTTCCGGAAAAGACAAAACGATGCCGTCGATCGAGCAGGCTACGCGCTCGTTCAGCACGAAAGTCTGCGGGCAGGAGCGCGTCAGAAGTATTAACTATTCCATCGTCGATCAAACTCGAGAGCGTATAACCCGCTCGAAACCCGAACCGCGAATCGAATTGCTTTCGCAGTTCGAGTGTCATCCCTCGATAGAAACTATTACCCGCTGAGATTAGTTGCTCTAACTCGGCGCGACTTGGATCAGGTCGCAAGCCATTCACGGCAGCCAAGGCAACGTTCAGCATCGTGGTCGATGACGTACTATTCAGGTTCATCACGGAAATCGGAACCCCAAACTCAGTGAGGCGATTGACAGTATTCGAAGTTCCATAGATGAACCGGATCAACTCTCCGGCCGTCGACACGTCGTAAAGTGAACGCGTGAAGTTGGCAAAGTCACGCGAGGAGAGAAACTCTGAAAAGTTTTTGTAACCTGGCGGCAACACTGGTGCGTTTGCGTTGAACTCGCGCCAGAGATGAATGCCGCGCGTGAGCGTGAAGTTTGCTTCGACAGCATATCCATGGCCCAGATCACGTTCGATACCCGCGTTGATCTGATAACTCTGCGGAATTCTCAACGCAGGATCGAGCCGACGTGAGAAGTCGGTATTCAACACACCGAAGTCAGGCGTCAGCGTTTCGGGAAAGCGAATATGCGAGGCGATGAACGCACGCGGATCGGGAAGCAGGTTCGTGTCGACGAAGCGTTGTTGCTTACCTAAGGTGAAGTCGTCGATCGTGCGCAGCAGAGGGCGATTGAAGAAGATCCCACTGCCGAAACGCACGGCAAGTCTGCCTGAGTCGAGCGGGCTGTACGCGAGCGAGAATCGTGGACCAAAGTTATTCGTGTCGTGCAGGATTGTTTCGTATTCGTAACGCAAGCCATAACTCAGCAGCAGCTTGGGCCATGGTTGCCACTCATCCTGTAGAAAGACTCCGGTGTATAGATTCTTCTGGGTCGATGAGCTCTGAAAACTTTGGCGGAAGCGACTCGGAAGATTCGCCAGAAAATCACTCGCACTCGCGAAATTGAAAGTTCCACTCAGATCCGTTAGATCGATAAACGTCGAACGAACGTGATGAATATCGGCGCCCAACTTGATCGTGTGATTCCCACTAACCAGCGAGAGCACGTCCTGAAATTGCTGGCGCTCTTCGCGGCGATCACTGCCACCTGAAGTCGAAGAGCCCGCGACTAAAGTTCCGGATCGCCTTTCCGGATCTTCGGCCGGCAGGGAGTCCTTCAAACTGATAAGCACAACTGGCGAGTTGCCGCCGCGCGCTGCAAACGCAGGCGCGAGTCGCGAATACTGAAATCGCACCTGATTAACCGCGCGCTCAGAGAAAACAAACGTATCGGAAAACGAGAACGCGTCCGAATTTCTTCGCTTACCCTGGAAAGATTCGGCAAGCCTGTTGCCGCCGCCGAACTGTCGTAAGTTAATGAATCGCCCCGCCTGGTAAACGAACGAAACGGTGTGCACCGGACTGAACTGATGGTCCAGACGCGCAGTGATGCTCGTGTTTTTCGTTGGCGTGCTTATCGAGGAAACAAACGGTGCGATCTCCGCCGCAGCGTCAGCATCTTCGAGACGCCTGCGAATCAGATTTGTTGGCGCAGGCAATGGAAACTTCGGATTCTGCCGCACCGGCACGAGCGTATCGATCAGCGCACTATCCAGGACCTTGTCAAGTTCATAAGAGACGAAGAAAAGCGTCTCACCGACAACAGGTCCACCCAGCGTGAAGCCCGCGACGTGTTCCTGAAGCGGCAGTCGCGCAAGTCCGAGCGACTTGTTTTTAAAACTGTTCGCATCGAGTGCTTCGTCACGAAAGTAGTAGAAGCCACGCCCGTGAAATTGTTTTGATCCACTGCGCGTGCGCAGGTTAACGCGACCTCCGGACGCACGCCCGTACTCCGCCGAGAACTGGTTCGTAATCACCTGCACTTCTGCAACTGCTTCGAGCGACGGTTGAAAACGTTCGCGAGCCGCGCGATCGTCATTGTTGTCGAGGCCGTCAATTGTCAGGTTGTTGGAGTAAGCAGGCGCGCCTGCGAGTGAGAACGTGCCTGCTTCTTCCGGTGTGTTCGCGTGATTGGTGTTTCGATCTTCGGCGAGGTCGCGTGTCGAGAGTGGCTCTTCAGTGACGCCTGGAAGCGTGAAGATTAAGTCGAGCACAGAGCGCGTTGTGATTGGCAGCGATTCGAGTTCCCGGGTTGCCAGTGTGGCGCCAGTTACGGTGCGCTTCGTATCAACGATCGGAACATCCGCGGCAGTGACGACAACAGCCTCGATATTCGCTGGTGTGAGGGTGATTGGCAGTTCGAGACTCTGCCCCGAAACAGCGACGATTCCTGTCATTTTCACTGGCGCGAAACCAATAAATGAAACGCGCACGATATACGTTCCGGGCTCCAACTGAATCAGTCGATAACGACCTTCTACATCACTCGTAGTGGAACGCTTTTGCCCGGTCTTAACGAGTGTGGCTTGAACTTCAGCGCCCGGAATTACCGCCGCGTTCTGGTCCATGACGCGACCAGCGATTGTTACGGTATCGAGATCCTGTGCGTTAACGTTGAAAGTGAATAGAAAGATAGTGAGAAGCGTGAGACGTGAGGTCATTGTTTTGTACTCCTTGTGAGGTTGTTAAAGCACGAGGGACTTTAGCACAGATTTAACGGATCGCGAGTGGAGATTTTCGCCGATTTAGCGTGAGGTGCGACGGCGCAGTGCGGCTGTACGCGTGAGTGGAACCAACGCATCACTTCCTTCAGGCGCGGCTTCGAAATTCGTCAGCTCCTCGGCGTGTGACTGCAAGTACTGAAAGAATCGCTCAAACTCCTGCTGCATCGCATCCATCTTCTCGCGCATGTTGAGAATAATTTCGACGCCGGCGAGATTCACGCCGAGATCGCGCGTCAGGGAAAGAATCAACTCCAGCCGTTCGAGATCCGTGTCGGTGTAAAGACGTGTGTTTCCTTCCGATCGCGACGGCTTCAACAAACCTTCCCGTTCGTAAAGTCTGAGCGTCTGCGGATGGATGCCATACTGATCCGCAACCGCGCTGATCGTGTATGTTCTCGGCTTCCGATTGCTCACTCCAACCCCATCTCCACACGCGGGTTCGAGCTGTTCAACTTCGAATACTCCCGCAGTAATTCTTTCGTCTCTTCCGAAATAACTTTCGGCAACGTCACCTGCACTTCGACAAACTGATGTCCCTTCGCGCCCGGATTGCGCAACGACGGCGCACCGCGATCGCGTAGTCGAAACTTCTGTCCTGACTGCGTGCCGGGCGGAATGCGCAACTGCGACTTTCCTTCAACCGTCGGCACTTCAATCTTCGCGCCAAGCGCGGCTTCGGGGACAGTGATCGGAACAGTCACATAAATATTGTCCCCCTTGCGCGTGAAGTACTTGTGCTGCCCAACATTCGTGATTATGTAAAGGTCGCCCGCCGGCGCGCCCAAACGTCCGCCTTCGCCCTTGCCGCCAATCTTCACACGTGAACCGGTTTCAACGCCCGCTGGAATGCGGACCTTGACAGTTTCTGTTTTCGGCACCGTTCCTTTTCCATGACATAGCGAGCAAGGCGAGCGCCGTCGTCCAGTCCCGCCGCAATCGGGACACTCCTGCGCGAACCGCAGCCGGCCGCCTGCGCGTTGCACCTGGCCCGAACCTTTACACGTCGAACAGACAACAACTGGACCACCGATGTCTCCCGCGCCATTGCAACGCGAACACTGGTCGGAACGATTGACCGTGATGTTTGTAGTTAATCCTTTGATCGCTTCTTCAAACGAAAGCGAGAGGGGCATCTCGATGTCGTCACCACGTTTTGGTTGTGGGCGCGGCGGTTCTTTCTCGCGTGTCGCACCACCACCAAAGAGGTCGGCGAAGATGTCTTTGAAACTCGTTCCACCGCCACTCGAGCTGGTCGAGCCACTGCCCCAGTCGAAACCCGTGAAATCAAATCCCGGTGCAGCTCGTCCGCCACTAGATGGACCAGCGCCTCGCGCGGCTGCATCGGCGAGGTTTTCCGAGTACTGCCCAAAACGATCGTAAACGCTTCGCTTCTTCGGATCGGAAAGCACATCATGCGCTTCCGACATCGCTTTGAAGCGTTCCTCGGCGGCTTTATCACCGGGATTCACGTCAGGGTGATATTTGCGCGCCAAACGCCGGTAAGCCTTCTTGATCTCCTCCGGCTTGGCGTCGCGCTTGACGCCGAGTACTTCGTAATAGTCCTGCTTGTTAGCCATCTGGTTATTGCCGATTGCAGATTTCCAATTGCCGATTTGTAGAAAAGGCGGAGCGACTACTTCTTCTCCGCCTCCTCAATTTGCAATCGGCAATCGGCAATTGGAAATTACTTGTTCTCGTCTACATCCACGTACTCAGCGTCAATCACATTGTCCTCGCCGCCCGAACCTGTGCCCGTCGACGATGCGCCGGCCGCTGATGCCTGATCGCTAGCTCCCGGCGATCCCGGCGGTGGCGCCTGCTGATAAAGCGCTTCAGCAAGTTTGTGCGACGCGGTTTGCAATTGATTGAATGCGTTGTTGAGTTTCTCAACATCGCCTTCCGATTGTACTTTCCTTGCCTCGGCAATTGCCGACTCGACGTCAGCAGCAACGGCGCCGACCTTGTCGCGATTTTCGTTGAGCACCTTCTCCGTCTGGTAGATCAAAGTATCCAGACGATTGCGAGCTTCGATCTCCTCGCGCTTACGAGCGTCGTCAGCAGAGTGTGACTCGGCGTCCTTCATCATCCGGTCGATCTCATCCTTCGACAGACCCGAAGAAGCCGTGATCGTGATCTTCTGCTCGCGGCCTGTACCCATGTCCTTTGCGGACACGTTCACGATGCCGTTCGCGTCGATGTCGAAAGTGACTTCGACCTGCGGCATGCCGCGTGGTGCTGGTGGAATACCGACGAGATGAAACTTACCTAACGTACGATTGTCGCCGGCCATCTGGCGCTCGCCCTGGAGCACATGAACTTCGACCGACGTTTGATTGTCGGAAGCAGTTGAGAAGATCTCTGACTTCCGCGTCGGAATCGTCGTGTTTCGTTCGATCAACTTGGTGAATACGCCACCGAGTGTCTCGATACCGAGGCTCAACGGTGTCACGTCGAGCAGTAGGATGTCCGTCTTCTCACCGGAGAGAACACCAGCCTGCACGGCTGCGCCAATCGCAACGACTTCGTCAGGATTCACGCTCTTGTTTGGCTCTTTGCCAAACATTTCCTTGACGATTTCCTGGACCTTCGGAATACGCGTCGAACCACCAACGAGAACCACTTCGTCGATCTTCTTCGCATCGACGCCCGCGTCTTTCAATGCCGTTTCAACCGGGCCTCTGAGTCGCGACAGAATCGGGTCAACGAGCTGTTCGAAACGCGCCCGCGTGAGTTTCATTGCGAGGTGTTTCGGACCTGACTGGTCTGCGGTCACGAAGGGCAGATTAATCTCCGTCTCCATCGTGCTCGAGAGTTCGATCTTGGCTTTTTCGGCCGCTTCCTTGAGACGTTGAAGCGCCATCTTGTCGTTCGAAAGATCGATACCCTGATCTTTCTTGAACTCCTCGATGATCCACTCGATCAGGCGTTCGTCGATGTCGTCGCCGCCGAGGTGCGTGTCGCCGTTGGTCGACTTCACTTCGACAACGCCTTCGCCGACCTCGAGAATCGAGATGTCAAACGTGCCGCCGCCGAAGTCGAACACTGCGATCGTCTCGTCTTTCTTCTTGTCGAGACCATAAGCGAGCGCGGCCGCTGTCGGCTCGTTCACGATACGCATAACTTCCAGGCCGGCAATCCTGCCTGCGTCCTTGGTCGCCTGGCGTTGCGAGTCGTTGAAGTAAGCCGGCACCGTGATCACGGCCTTATCAACTTTCTGGCCGAGATAATCCTCGGCTGACTGCTTCATCTTCTGCAGGATGATTGCCGAGATCTCCGGTGGGCTCCATTCTTTGCCGCCGGCTGAAATACGCACGTCGCCGTTGCCCGAGCCCTGCACTTTATATGGAACCTGTTTTATCTCTTCTGTAACTTCGTTATAGCGACGTCCCATAAATCGCTTAATTGAATAAACTGTATTTTCGGGGTTGGTTACCGCCTGACGCTTGGCAACCTGACCAACAAGGCGACTCCCGTCTTTGGTGAAAGCCACGACCGATGGCGTGGTGCGGCCACCTTCGGAGTTGGTGATTACGGTAGGCTCACCGCCTTCCATCACCGCCACGACCGAGTTGGTTGTTCCCAGGTCAATTCCAATAATCTTGCTCATCTTCTTTTAGTCTCCAAAAACTTCCTTAATTGCACAATATGAGGCACTAGCCTTGAACGCATGGTCAATATAATACTTGAGTGCCGCGTTGTCAACTTTTCTTGAGTGCGTCTATCTCTCGAAACGGCGGTCTTCGTTGACTAATTTCGAGACGAAGAAGACGTAGTGGGCGCCGGAGAGGACGGCGAAGGCGAAGACGGTGGTGTAGATAGTCGGGAGGTAGTAGCCGGTACCGTAGGGGACGCTGGCGGCAAAAATGATGACGCCAATGGCGACGATCTGCACGACGGTGTTGATTTTACCGAGGATTGAGGGCCGGAAGCCGCGGAAGCCCGTGACGATATTGATGGCGGCCGCCCCGACCAGAATAAAGACGTCACGGCTGATGACGGCCACCGTCACCCAAAACGGCACCGGAAGATGCGACGGTAGCGGCTGCGGAAAAACGGACCTCATCGACAGGACTACAAATGCCGTCACGAGCATCAGTTTGTCGGCAATAGGATCCAGAATCGTACCGAGCTGAGATTTCTGGTTGAAACGCCGCGCTAACAGACCATCCAAACCGTCTGTAACTCCGGCTGAAATAAAGACTGCCAGGGCTAGTACGAAGCGTTGATAGAAGAGAAGCGAGACGAAGACCGGAATCAAAACCATCCGGAAGACGGTCAGGAGATTAGGAACAGTAACTATTCGGGAGGACATTGGCCACAAAGATGCCTTATGTGCCTTTTTGTGGCTCTGTTCGGAGTTCCAGTAAAGAGATCTCAGGAGGGCATCCGTACCTGATGGGCAACACAACAGTTCCCAAACCGCGATTCACGTAAATCTGAGTATTGCTGAGACGTCCGTGGCCTTTCAAAAGACGCTTGCGCGCCCCGCGCACCGTGCTGCGTTCGCCTCTGATAGCCACTTGGCCGCCGTGGGTATGTCCGCTCAACACTAAATCGACTGAAGCCCGCGCCGCGCGCCGGAGAATAATCGGATTGTGCGCCAGCAACAGCTTCATCTCGTCGTCACGAGCGCCTGCGAGCGCGAGCGACAAGTCTTCGAGACCAACCATCGTGTCGTCAACGCCCGCCAACCAGATAGAAGCGCCATCCTTTTCAAAGTGTATGCCTTCGTTTATCAGGACAGTGATTCCCTCGGCGCGGAAAAGGTCGGTGATCAAAGCCGCGTCGGTCCAGTGGTCGTGATTACCCAGCACAGCGTACACGCCATACTTCGCCTTCAAACGACCTAACATTTCCGCGCAAGGCGCAGCATAGTGCCGTTCTTTTGAAATGTAATCGCCGGTAAGCGCGATGATGTCCGGTTGTAGGCGGTTGGCAGTATCCACTGCCCGCTCGATCTGTTTGCGGTCTGAAAACGGTCCGTGATGAATGTCGGAAAGCTGAACGACGCGAAAGCCGTCAAAGGACATTGGAAGGCGACTCAACTCGATTCGTTCGTGCTCTATGCTGAGCATGTACGGCTCGGTAAGTGCGGCACGAGCGACATGCGTCAAGCTCAGCGCGAGGGAACGCAAAGGCGTGTCTGGTTGTTTGGAGCCGCCGTATGGCGCGACACGTCTACGCTGGTTCCATCTAATGGGAGTCGCCATATTTTAGGTTTTAGATGGCGTCAACCTGCCGGGGAGACGCCTCGTAGGTGGGGCGCATTATAGAGACCTCACCTTGCAGACGCAACCCTGAGCACCCTCTCCGCAACGGGGTTATATGGCATAATCGGGCACTTTCGGCCAAAAACCTAATGAAACGAGCAATTCTATTTATCGTTTTCGCAGTGTTTTTTATTACCAGTGCGCCTGTTTTTGCGGCTGGAGGGGGTCCCACGGGCACTGAATCCCACGGTTTGGATCCTGCCGTCCTGATCGGTGTCGCGGTCATGCTCGTGATCGCGAAATTGATGGGTGAGGTGTTTGAACGATTGCGCCAGCCGGCCGTGCTTGGTGAACTGTTCGCCGGAATATTGCTCGGCAATTTGGTGTTACTTGGATTCACAAGCGCGGAGTCGTTAAAGACGAACGCGACAGTCGCGGCGCTTGCGGAGTTTGGTGTCATTATTCTCCTGTTCGAAGTCGGACTCGAATCCGATTTAAAGGAGATGATGGAGGTTGGTTGGTCGTCGTTACTCGTTGCTGTTCTCGGTGTGATCGCGCCTTTTGTGCTCGGCTGGGCTGTTTCGGCTTACCTGATACCTGATGAACCGCGACTCGCGCATATATTCATCGGCGCTACGCTTTGTGCGACGAGTGTCGGCATCACTGCAAGAGTTTTCAAAGATCTCGGCAAGCTTAATACACGCGAAGCGCGAATCATACTCGGTGCAGCAGTAATCGACGATGTACTCGGCCTACTGATCCTCGCGGTCGTAGCTGGAGCGATCAAAGCTGTCGCAACTGGCGCGTCACTCTCGATGCTTGACGTTGCGCTTATCGCAATAAAGTCGCTTGCGTTTTTAATCGGCTCGATCGTGGTGGGACAGTTGTTGGTGCCTCGCCTGCTGCGCGGTGCGGGCCGTCTCGAAACGCGAGGTGTGTTGCTAACGCTTGCTATCTCGGTTTGCCTGGTTCTGGCGTGGGCGTCAGCGAAGGTTGGCCTCGCACCGATCGTCGGAGCCTTTGCGGCCGGACTCATTCTCGACGAAGTTCACTACAAACCAAGCGGCGGTCGAAAAGAACGAGATCTTCACGATCTATTACAGCCAGTCAGCACTGTGCTCGTGCCGATCTTTTTCGTGCTCATGGGCTTGAAGGTCGACTTACGACTGTTCATGCAGTTTGACATTCTAGGGCTCGCCATCGCGTTAACCCTCGCCGCAATTGTTGGCAAACAGATCTGCGCGCTTGGAGTGATCGAACGCGGCATCAATCGCCTTGCTGTCGGCCTGGGAATGATTCCACGTGGCGAAGTGGGATTGATCTTCGCCGGCATCGGTGCGACGCTGATGTTACCGTCGGCGTCAGGCGCAAACGTTCCTGTGATTAGCTCGGCGATTTTCGGCGCCGTTGTTATCATGGTCATCATCACAACATTGATTACGCCGATCACATTGAAGTGGTCGTTGGGGAGAAAACGGAAGAATAAAGGGGAGAAATAAATGGCAGTCAAGGACCAACACAAGGCAGGTATTCCCCCAAAACCACGCGGACAACAAACAGGCTTCGCCGGAAATCCGGACCAGAATCGTGAAGAGATGAAGAAGACGCCTGCGCTGCGCGGCCGCCGCAAGAAAGAAAACAAGATGTTTGCCGATGCTTCGGAGCAACACGTCGCGGGAAACGCCGCAACGCCGAGCACGAATTCGCCGTCGACGGTCGCAAACCTGGGCACAAAGAAACACCGCAAGAACCAGGCGTGATCGGCTCCCCGGGCCAACCAATTCGCGAGATTCGTGTCTGTATCATCGATGGTGACCGAACCAGATCCAGCCGGTGACACTGATCTAATTAAACGCGCCCAGGCAGCGGACATCGACGCCTTTTGCAGGCTCGCTGAACGCTACGCGCGCCGCATTTATCTGCTCGCCTCGCACTACTGCCGGAACGCTCAGGATGCAGAAGATCTATCACAGGAAGTCTGGTTAAAAGCCTACCAGGCGCTCGGATCATTTCGTTTTGATTCCTCGTTCTACACCTGGCTTCGGCGGATCACGATCAATACTTTCCTGAATCATCGTCGCTCGAGTTTTTTCCGGCGCAACGGTCAAACGATGGCAGTACAACTGGTCCATATCGATTCGGAAACGTCTGTCGAATCTCAATCGTCTTCACCGGAGAATATTTATAACAAGTTACTTTTTGAGAATGTCGTCAACGCCCTCGCTGAGTTGACGCCGTCGCAGCGTCTCTCGTTTCTACTTCGTCACTACGAGGGAATGTCGTATGACGAGATCGCAAACGCAATGAATTGTTCCACCGGGACAGTCAAGAAAGGCGTATCGCGTGCGATCGGTAAGCTGCGCGCGAGACTTTCGCCAGACACGGAAGAACCGGAAACACTGACGAGTTTGGCCAATGAATATTAAATGGAGTTTTCAATGCATAACTGCAAGGAAACAAGAGAACAACTGACGGAACTCCTTTTGGACGGCGACAGTCGCGCCGAAAGAGTGTTGGACCACTGCGAAGAATGCCGGGCAGAATTCGAATCGCTGGCGGCAACGCTACGGATGACGGCACGAGTGCGCGAGACTGTCATGCCCGGCGAGAGCTATTGGACCGGTTACCATGCGCAGTTACGAGGCAAGCTGGAACAGTTTCACGCAAAGGCGCAAAGACCAAGACACGCAACGGCGCAAAGAGAAGAACTTAAGCCGGGCCTCGGCTTTATCTTTGTGCCTTTGCGTTCACCTTTGCGCCTTTGTGTGAAAACTCTCTTATTGCCGCTTCCGCTCGGCGTCGTGCTGCTGTGTGCTGGTGCAGTCGTAGCTGTGTTTGCGATTAGAGCTGCGCGGCAACCTTTGCCTCAAACTCCCATCGTCGTCCACGTGCCCGTGGAAGTTCCCATAGTCCAGGAGAAGGTTGTCACTGAAGTTGTTTATCGAGATCGCTGGCGAGTTTCGAAACCCTCCAAGCGAGCAGTTACTAGTCCAACGGTAGAAAGCACCGTTGCGCGTTCGCAAAAGCCTCAACCTGACGACACTCTGAACGGGTTCAAACCCACTGATGAAGTAAAACTCACTGTTATCAAAGGAGGATCGCCGAATGAGAAGTAAGATCTGGATCCTTCTGCTTTGCGTCCACGCGTTCGCACTCACGGCTGTGGCCCAGAATCCCGCGAAGCGCCAGCTCGTCTTGCAGCTTGCTAACGGCGGCTTCGTGGCATTCAGAAGCGAAATGCCGGCGAACGGCAACTCGCTGGCGACGTTGCTCTACGCGCAAGCCGTCGCGGGAGAGAATCGCATTATTCATCGCGTGCTGACGGACGCTCAGCAAAACGTCGTCTTTGGATACGACTTGTGGATCAGTGCCGATCCGATCACGAAGAAGTTTAGCGTCGCGGTGCTGCCTGCTGATGAAGCATTTCGCAGGACTTTTCTAAAAGGCACTTTCGCAACGTTCCCGAAGTCAACCACCCCACAAACGCTCGACGACGGCGATGCAGTTTCACTCGAGGTGCTCGTCAATCGCGCATCGGGCGCGAAGATAGTGGACGTTGTCAGCGTCACATTCGATCGCACGCGGCTGCGCGAGGGTCATATCGAAACAGCGCCCAAAGACTTCACGCTTGATGCAGTGGCACTGGGAGTAAAGAACTACAGCCTGCTGCTCAACGGGAATGAGGTGAGCAAGAGTAAGTCGAGCATCGGCTGCACCGGCGCGCTGCTGTGGCTTTACATTCCGGGTCGCGGCCGTTTCATTTTTTCACTTGTGCCGCGCGAGGGATACGACTTCGCGAAGGTCGCCGTTCTCGATGAGAACAGGATCGCGTTCACGATCGACAATGAACATTACGAGTGGGTGTCCAGCGATTCCATTCTGCCCAGCGGCGGCACGTGGAACCTTTGGGTATTGCGCGATGCTAATTACACTCCGCTGTTCAGCGCAGAAGATTCGGAACCTCGTCCCGCGCCGAGAACTCGCAGCGTCTTTAACAAGATCGAAGATGCACTTGCGAACCAGGGTGCAACGCTCCAGCTTGGCATGCCGAAATCCGGCAACAACCGGAGCACGGCAGTTGGACCACAGCGAGTAATGGTCGGCGGTGCTGACAACATGGAAAATCTCTTGCCGAAGAGTCCCTAAAAACTCCCCACGTCAAGTCTCCCGTTACTTAGTTAACTAAAACGGAGCCTCAGCAAAGCAGCAGTTGGCTGAGCTAGCGATAGGTGTGTGCCTAAACAACCTTAAGGAGATGAAATGAACAAGACTCATTTTTTGATCGTGATCATCAGTGTGTTTTTATTGCAGTCGCAAGCGCAATCACAAACAACGGAGACGCCGAAGTATGAAGTCGCGGCAGAGTTCACGACACTCGCGCGAGAAACTTACGAACCTAGAACCGACGCGGGCTTCGGCGCTCGATTCACCTTTAATCTGAATCGAGTGGTTAGCCTCGAAACGGCGGGCTACTTCTTACCGACTCAATGTAATGTGTGCGTAAACAATGGAAACGTCACTGAAGTACTCGGTGGCGTAAAGATTGGGAAGAGATTTGAGCACTGGGGGATCTTCGGGAAGGCGCGTCCCGGAATAGTTAGTTTTAGCCGCGGCAAGTTTGACGTAAGACCAGCTCCATCAATTCCCGGGTTTCCATTTGAATTTGTTCCGGCTCGACTAACCACCTTTGCTACTGATGTCGGCGGCGTGGTGGAGTTCTATCCTTCAAAGCGCATCGTGACGCGCTTTGACGCCGGCGACACGATCATTCATTTTGGCCATCGTCCCGTGGAGGTCATTGCATTTGATTCAGCAACAAGCACGTTCAACCTCGTGCCACTTACGCTGCCATCACGCACCGCGCATAACCCTCAGTTCATGGCGAGTGTTGGCTTTCGGTTTTAATCCGCGTTATTTGTTTTTATCCGCGGCGGGTTTTCTGAATACCGAATCCGGTATTTCAACGTCAAACTTGATGTCCATGATACGCAGCACGATGTCGCCGCTTGCGATGTTGTTTGAAACCGTCTTGAAAGGAATCATCACGCCGTCGACGTTTCGATAATCACTGAACGACTCAGTTTTGGGCAGCTCGATTTCGGCCGTTTCGCTGACCACGAGTGAATCTCGGCGCAGCACAAGAAATGATTTGGTAGAGATGTAGTCGGTTACCTTCGTGCCTTTCTCGCGTTGCTTCTCGACGATGTAGACGTCTTCATCACCGACTTTCCCCATCTTTTTGACGGTGATCGTTTTGTAGTTCTGTTTCCAGTCCAACACGTCGTAAAAGTCGGACGAGGCTTTGATGTCTTCGAGTCGTTTGCCTGAATAAGTTTCTTCTGGTCCAAAACTTACAAGTTCACCGCCGCTGTTGCCGTCGAAGTAACTCACGATCGAGCCAATCTTCTTACCGAGCGCCGTGAAGGTCATGTCACCCGCAGTTGAGTTCGGTGCTTTCGCCCTGATTACACCTTTGCCCAGCACGCCCTGGTTTTCGAGATCGAATTCGACATTCGTCAGCGACGACTTGTGTTTGCGAATGTTCTCTTCACCACCGTAAGCCGCGATCATTTTTGTCAACAGTTCATCAACACTAATCAACGTGCTGGTGTCGGCGCCGGCAGCTGAAGTTGCGCCGGCAACGACCTTCGGCAGCACGACA